>NZ_JAAIUN010000019.1:0-62607 GCF_013317245.1 Blautia sp. MSK.20.85 | reverse complement strand
TAATAATTCCTGCATAAATAACACCCCTTTTTCTTTTATTTTACTAGAAAAGGGGGGTGTTCACAATTTATTTACTCATGCGTTTGTCGTGATGTTCCTCTTCCATCATTGCTTCAATCCATGCCTTTTTTGCATCCAATGCATTTGCTACCGCAATTTCAACAGTTTCACCGCAGGTAATGCACCCTGGCAAATCAGGATAAAAAGCCACAAATCCTCCCTCTTCCTTATCTTCTATAATTTCCATACGATAGGGCATTTCCATATAATCATTCAGCGTTTTCATTTTTATTCTCGGTCTCACTTTCGACTATTTGTCTTACCAGCTGGTAGATCGCTATTCCGTCTTTTCGGCCATTTCAACTCACAGCCTCTCAAGGAAGCTGACATAAAAAGAAAGTAAAAATCCTATATACAACGTTTTCTTTTTTCACTCTTGTAATATCTGATCTTTTCGTTTATAATAACCATTGGTTAGTATTGTTCTATATATTATCATAACCGTTGGTTAATATCAAGAGGTGAATTTTATGAATTTTTGTCCGGAAAGGCTGATCCAGCTTCGAACGTCCCTGAATATCAATAAAGCAGAAGCCGCACGCCAGCTGAATATTTCGGCTATGGCATACGGCCGTTACGAACGTGGAGAGCGTGAGCCCTCCTACCAATCTGCATGTTTTATCGCACAGACTTTTCATTGTAATGTAGATTTTTTATATGGAATATCTGACCAGATGGAAGCCGATCAGATCATCATCTCCCGTTCCGAATCACCGGAACTGTATGAACTGGTACAGACGATGCAGACAGACCAGGAACTGAGAAGCAGGATTTTTACTTATGTCAGGGAACTTTCATACAAAAAAACTGAGGAACTGTCCTGTAAATAGAACGGTTCCTCTGATATATTTTTCTTATATAGGGAAAATATCCATTATAAATATAGAAAATAACTCCCTTCTTCTGCCTGATTTATTCCCAGTTACTTCTCCGTTTTTTGTAGTCCTCATCAATCTGCCTTTTCCAGCTTTCATCAATACGCGCATCATTTCTGAATACAGAAATCGCTTCTCCGATCACCTGGTAATTCAGCATAGTTCCTCTGCTGTCACAATTATAATTTACCGCTCTGTCTTCACTGATGCCAAATCTTCCTGCCGTTTGTACCGCATCTATGTTTGCTCCCAGAAAAAGGAACTCCCAGCCATATCTGGATTTCTGACGCTCGATCATTCCTTTCACCTTTTTGGCACTGTAATAACGACTGGCATTTTCTTCCCCGTCTGTTATGATAACAAATAATGTACGCTCCGGCACATCCTCCATTCTGGCATATTTATGTACATTTCCAATATGATGGATTGCCCCTCCGACAGCATCCAGAAGTGCAGTACATCCTCCCACAAAATACTCTTTTTCTGTTAAGGGCCTGATCTTCTCTAAATCTACCCTGTCATGAAGAACTTCTGCCGTATTATCAAAAAGCACCGTAGAAACCAACACAGAACCTTTTTCTTTTTTCTGCTTTTCGATCATGGAATTAAATCCCCCAACCGTATCTCTCTCAAGTCCTGCCATAGAACCGCTTCTGTCAAGGATAAATACAATTTCTGTCGTCTCTTCCCTCTCGCACTCCCTGCCAAGTTCCCTATCAAACTGGTTAAGGACTTTTCTCATATTGCCCGGAATTCTCTTCCTGCATTCTTCCCGCAGCTCCTCCGGCACTCCATAAAAAGCTTCTGCAATACTACCCGCAATAGCCGCCAGAGTATCTGTATCACCACCAATAGAAACTGCATTTCTCACAGTATCTTCGAAATCCCCTGCTTCCAGAAAAGCAATGATCGCTTCCGGTACTGTTTCCTGACAACTTTCCACATGATGATAAAATGGCCTGATCTCATCCAACGTTCTGTTCAGATTATAATGAAATTCTCCTGTTACATATTCCCGGATCTCTTCCTTTGACTTTCCATTTCGGGCAAGAAAAATACAGCTGGCCGTTGCCTCAGCACCTTTAATTCCTTCCGGATGATTATGTGTCACCTTTGCTGTTGCCCTTGCTGCTGCCCGGGTCTGTTCCAGATCCGGATATAACCATCCTGCTGCCGACACACGCATCGCAGAACCATTTCCATAGCTTCCATAAGGTTCCGGATGATCCGCCATAAGCCACTGACGAAATCTTCCGCCATACCCTGCTCTTGGATATCGTCTTCCCCATTTACGCATCTGATTCTGAACAGCATTTTCAATTGTTTCTTCATCCGCATTTATTCCGGTTTCCATTAAAGCTTCTGCCACCGCGATTGTCATTACAGAATCATCTGTAAAACGACATCCCCATGAAAACAGTTCAAAATCTTTTGTCTTATCGCCTCTGTCAAATTCAAATGGACTTCCAATAATATCTCCTAAAATCGCACCGTACATATATGCCTCCTGTCCCCGGAACCAATCCGGTAATCTTGTTTTTTTATTGTGATTTTATAATACACGGGTTTTATACCAGTATGGTCGCTGAACCGGCGACATTTTTATAAGATAGGAATAAAATATCCATTTGCACTCCACTTTGCTGCATTCAGACTCCCAGTATTTCATTTGTGTATTTAAACAAAACCGTATTCAACTGCATGATATCATACTGTCTGTCTATAAGCGCTTTCTGCACGATCAGATCCACCTTACTGCTTGGGCTGAATGCCCAGTCTGCTCTCGCCAGAAGATCTTTTGCCTGTTCCAGATTTAATTTCAGCGCAATACACAATGCCATAACTGTTTTTTTCTTCGGATGATAATGGCTGTCACACTGGATTTTTGAAAAATGCTTCCTGTCAAGATTGGCCGCTTTCCACACATCCTTATTATCCATTCCCGATCTTTCTATCAGCTCGAACAGTTTTTCATGAAAACTCGGTCCGATCTGATTCAACTGCTCCTCCAGGGACATCGCTCCCCATCCCAATGCTTCATTGGAAAAAGATGCCTCATAAAAATTTTCTTCTGGAAATCGATCCGCAGGATAACCGTTTCGATTCTCATACTCTGATCTTCTGTCCCGGCGAAATGGTTGAGAATATTCTGCCGCATAATTTTGATTCACATAATTTTCATCAATGTAAGAATCTACAACATCTACAATCTGACTGGAAAGCTGAAATGATTCTTTGTCAAATACCGCAAGAATGATATTCATCTCATGCTCAGCAAGAAATTTACTGAATGTAGAAACTGCGATCTCAAGAGCCATATCTTTCGGAAATCCATACACACCCGTTGCGATCAGCGGAAACGCGATACTTTCACAATTCAGCTCTGCTGCTTTTTTCAGAGATTTCCAGTAACAACTTTCCAGTATTTCAAATTCATGAGATTTTCCCCCCTTCCATACAGGCCCAACGGTATGGATGATATACTTTGCGGAAAGATTATACGCATCCGTTACCGCAATCTCTCCCCGACGGATTTTTCCGATCTTCCACCTTGCCCGAAGTAACTGTGATTTTCCTGCCGCCTTATAAATCGCATAATCCGTGCCACTGCCGTAAACTGGATTGGGATTCGCCGTATTTACAATGATATCCGCTGTAATTTTTTTGATGTCATTCTGTATGATCTTAAATGGCATAGCATACCTTCTTTCTGTTATTCACGTTTATGAATATAATATTTCCTGGACTAATTATCTCTTTTCTTATCATACCATAAACCGATATTTCAGCGATATCTATTTTTCTTCCGTAGTGTGCTCCTGCCACAAGAGCTTTTTTATGCCACTGGAATATTACGAAATAATTTTCCATGACAAAAAAGCTGAACCAGATTTTACATCTGATCCAGCCATAATAATTCTATATATTTCACGATCTCAAAATCCGGTCCTTACGCATACTCACACAGGAACAACTGTACTTCCCAACCAGAACCAGGTACATCACGCCAACCACCAGGATTGCCATGATACCTGTTTTGAAAAACAGATGGGATAACATTGTAACGATCAGCAACAGCCCGATGGCTTTGCTCATAAAAATATAAGTCTTGTAAGAACTCTGATAGATAACTTCCTTCTCCGCCTCATCGCAGCTCTCCAGCCACTGCTGCTGAAATTTCCTGGAGGAAATATCTCCTCTTTTTTCCGGATGCACTGTCTGAAGCAGCTTGATATATCTGGCCTGCATGATTCCATTATAAAAGAAACAAGCTACAAACAGCCCACAGGCAATGAGAATATTAATCGCATTTTTATTACTGGATTCGATATATCCTATCTGGTATCCATTTGCAAGAAGAAAAATGCAGAGTACCTGTGAAACAGCATTGACACACTGCAGAATGGCTCCATATTTTTCCTCCTGATAGCTGACAAGATCTGCTTCCTCATCTTCCGCTGTAGCTATTCTGTCACAAACCGTTTTCAGTTTCCACAGGCAAAATTCTCCAGCCAGAATGGAAACAATATTTACTATCAGCAAACCCGGAACCAATATACTCTGAACCATCTTAGTCCACGTTGTCAGAAATGCTTCCAGATCTCCATGAAAATAATACATAAAAACACCGAAAAAGCCTCCAAGCACACCTCCAAACACCATTGCCAGAAGCATTTTTATACTGAATTTCTTAACACTTTTTGTCTTATTCTCCTGTTTCATCTTCATCCTCCTCATACATGAAAATGTCCTCTACACTTACCTGAAAGATCCGGGCGATCTTAAGCGCCAGTGTTACAGACGGTGAATAATCGCCTCTCTCGATCAAGCTGATCGTCTGCCTGGACACCCCCGCCAACTTCCCCAGCTCAGTCTGATTAATCCCCTGGCTGGAACGGTATTCTTTTAGACGATTTAACAGTGGCAATTCAGGCCCTCCTTTTGCTGTTTGTTTTGACAAGTTTTCTTGTCATTTCATGGTTTTATCTTAGCATTGACAACTTTACTTGTCAATATGTTTTTGACAAATATTGTTGTCATTTTTTTCAAGGATAGTTTTATGCATTTAACTCACAACTTCGCGAAGGGAATGACAAATGTATTCGTAGATCATATTATACCTGTTGCATTTCAACCCACAGCCTCATGAAGAGGCTGACAGCGAATTCATTTACTTTGTCGGACATGGTAGTATATTCTATTATTTTTTCTTTGTCAATACGTCTTATTAATTTTACAATAAATAATAGCACAAATTAATCTTATCCAATATAAAAAAGGCGATGAAACTAATCTCATCGTCTTTTGGCATAAAACAATATATAATAGCACTTTTCAACTCACAGACTTTCATCTGACACTAAATAAAGGCTGCAGGAACTACTCGTTCCTGCAGCCTTTACGATCAATTGTTTATAACAAAAATAATTTCTGGTAAATACCACCCCCGCCAGGGCCAGTGCACAGCCGAGACCGGAATAGAAAAAAGCAACGAAGATATCAGGGAATATTCCCGCTGCCCTGAAACCAATTCCTCCGCTCATCATACATGTCATGATCAGATATGCTTTCAGATCAAAAAATGCCAGAACGGACGGTGGCTCTCATATCCCAGGATCCTTTTTGTATGCTTTTTGCTCATCTTATAAAACATCATGCCAAACATAAAAAGTACAACGACCGAAAACAGATACAGATACCACTTCCGATCGATCACCCGGTATGATAATATCCCAAGTCTGGCAACATTAAATCCGGCAATCAGCCATACAATACCCGCGATCAGCAAAAGAGTCCTTTTCTTTACATGAAATCTCTTTTTCATCATCTCACCTCATATATTTATCCGCATTTTCGCAGATCTTATGAAATACCTCTTTACAAATACGCTTCTCTTCCACTGTCAGGCCGTCCAAAGCGATTTTTGCAAATTCCTTCTGTGCTTTTATTCCATCTTCAATGATCCGATATGCCTTATTTAATAAAACGATCTCGATATGCTTCTTATTATCCGCACTCTGGATCCTTTCGATCAGACCTCTGCT
The DNA here is from genome assembly GCF_013317245.1 of Blautia sp. MSK.20.85. Classification (NCBI taxonomy): domain Bacteria; kingdom Bacillati; phylum Bacillota; class Clostridia; order Lachnospirales; family Lachnospiraceae; genus Blautia; species Blautia sp. MSK.20.85. Next base: position 56,627 of record NZ_JAAIUN010000019.1, on the reverse strand, counting down.
CTCCAGATTTTTCAGAGAAGAGGACACGTGGGATTTCGTCGACTTACGGACTTTAACGATCTCAGCCGCAGTATTATGCTGTGGATTGTTGTGTAAAAACATAAGGATATCATATTCCATATGCGTCAGCTGATATTTCTCACATACACTCCCTGTGACTTTTTCATAACAGCTTGTTATCGTTTTATGCTGATCCCAGAAAAACATAGCCTTCCTCCATATCTTTTTCGTTCTATTTAGAACGATTGTATAGTATTGTTCTCTATTTGTCAACTATAAAATATCTTCTTTCACCATTTATATATCTGCCACAAATAAAAGCTGCCGCTTTGCGATCTATCAACCGCTAAAGCGACAGCTTTCTTCTCAGCCGTATATTTATTTTGAATTTCTCTTTCCTTTTCTGACTTTGATCCTGCGGATCATCCTTCGGATCAGAAATACCACAAGCACAATGATCACAATAAAGATCAGACAAATACCTGCGATCATTGCCGAAAACTTATTCGGCTGCTTCACCAGATCAATGATATTTCTGCTGTCCTCCACAACCTTACGTCCATGTGTCGTCTCATAATACTCCGGCACATTGGCAATTCCGTCGCCGTCTGTATCCTCAAAGGACTGCATATATCTTGCGATCGCATCCCAGGCCTTTAATTCCCTGTCATCCTCCATGATCGCCTGATCTTCCAGATTTTCAATGGGATTCCCATCCCTGTCCTTCGGTTCAAGAGACAACAGTCCATAGGACATTTTCATCACAGAACCAAGCATCTGGCCGGTATACAGATCTGTCACAACATGATACAGCTTATCATCCTGGATTTCGATCCGTTCTCCGTCTGCCCTGGTGAGATAACAATCTGTCACCTTATTCAGGATCATCCGATGTGGATTGTATGCAAAATTCAATCCACTGCAATATAACCTTGCCGTTGTCATAAAATCTGATACAGAAGCGTCCACCTCCGCTGCCAGCTTCAGCTCTTTTCCGGTCAGGTATGCACTGATCAGCGGATATCCGGCAACACCGTCCTTTCCGATCCCCAGTGAAAAGGAATTAAAAACATCCTCTACTGTGATATCGCCCTTTGTGTATGTATCCCGCACGGTTCCGCTTGGAACAACGGCTACATCAACCGGATCACCATCATAATACTCGGAATTTTCCACTGCATATATGTATGCATCGGACATGATATCACCAAGATTCAACTCTTCGTGCTTCGTGCCCATTTCTTCCAGACTGTTGAATTCAACATCATTTTCAGCAAGAACCTCTTCCCTTGTATAGCCGAAATCGGCAAGATAATTCTTATCCACCGTATCCATCAGGGCATCGATCTGTTCCTGTGTCGCCTGGTCCGGTTTTACATCCTCAGAAACAGGGATCAGCTCATAGGATGTCAGCTCCCACCGTCCGTCCTGTTTCTGTGTCATGGAAAGTGATCCCAGATTTCTTCCGTATTCGCCGCAGGATACGATATATGTGTTCCCATGCTGAATTGCCTCTTTCAGCTCTGTGTGCGTATGTCCGCTGATGATCAAGTCGATATCCGGCACCTCTTTTGCAAGGATCTCATCCTCCGATTTGTTCTCATCCTCCCAGGTTCCTCCATGGGACACACAAGCGATCATATCCACTTTTTCATTTTTTCGGATCTCTTCTACCGTCTGTTTTACGGCCTCAACCGGATCCTTGAACTTTAATTCACAGGTCGGTGCACATTCCAGGGCATCCTTACCGAACACACCGACTACTGCAGCCTTTACATCTCCTTTTTGAACTACTACATAATCCTTCACACCGTAGGCTTCAAATGCCGACCGGATCTGCTTCTGACCATCGCTTAATCCATCCTGCTCCATGCTGTCCCAGTCCACGTTGCACACTACCAGTGCCGGCACTGTCTCACCGGAAGCCTTCGCAGCCTCCAGCATATTTGCCAGTCCCTTTGAACGATAATCATATTCATGATTCCCCAGAGTCGTCACATCATACCCCAGATATCCCAGCATCCGAAGCTCTGCCGCCTCCGTTTCGTATACGGTCTGAATCAGGGTTCCCATGGAAAAATCGCCGCCATCCAGCACCAGGGTGTCCGGATCTTCCTGCTTCTTTTCATCGATCAGGGTTTTGATCCTTGCAAATCCGCCAACTTCTTTTTGCTCTCCATCTACGATGGTTGAAAAGCTGTTCAAATGCGAATGTGTATCATGGCTGAACAAAACATCGATCTGTTTTGCCTCGGCTGCTTCCACCGGGACATTCCATGCAAGAGGAAGCAGCAATGCAGCAATAAGCATGATCGCCAGCAGCCTTGCTGAAATTTTCTTTCGTGTTTTCATAACACTCTCCTTTTGTATATAGTTTTCTTATGCCTTTTCACAAAACCATCAATAATGTTCCCACACCGATCAAAATACATCCCATCATCGATTTTGCTGTGAATTTCTCATGCAAAAAAACAAATGCCAGTACCAGTGTGATCACAACACTCAGCTTGTCTATCGGCACAACCTTCGATGCATCGCCTATCTGCAGAGCACGATAATAGCATAACCACGAAGCACCCGTTGCCAGACCTGAAAGGGTCAGAAACAGCCAGCTTTTTTTGCTGATCGCTGCGATCCCGCCCTGGGTATTTGTGAGGAAAACCATTCCCCACGCCATAACCAGCACCACCATCGTTCGAATCGCTGTTGCAAGATTCGAATTAACACCGACAATACCTATCTTGGCCAGTATGGAGGTCAGCGCCGCAAATACAGCAGACAGCAAGGCAAACACAAACCACATAGTAACTCCCCCACTTAAATATAAGATTTTCTTAACTATCCCAATACAAGTCCATCATATCATTTCCCCTCTGATATGTCACTATTTACAATTTCCTCCGCCGTATATTCCTCTATTTCTGTCTTTGTCACCTGTTTGATATGCTTTTTCTTCAGGCGCAGATATACGAATTCCCGAAAGATAGTATAGAACACGGAAAGCAGCGGAATGAAAACAAGCATACCTACAATTCCCATAAGGTTTCCGCCGATCGTAACTGCTGCAAGAACCCAGATCGACGGAAGTCCTACAGATTCACCCACAACATGAGGATAGATCAGATTTCCCTCGATCTGCTGCAGCACTAGAAATACTATAATAAATAAAATTGCCTGTTTCGGATTTACCATAAAGATCAAAAAGCTTCCCACCGCACACCCGATGAAGGCCCCGAAAATCGGAATCAATGCGGTAAACGCAATCAAAACTCCGATCAAAAGTGCATATGGCATCCTCAAAATACTCAGTATCACAACAAACATACAACCGAGGATCACAGCTTCCAGACACTGACCTGCAAGAAAATTTGCAAATGTCCGATAAGTCAGAGAACAGACTTTAAGAAAAGCATCTGCCTTTTTCTTTGGGAGAAAAGCAAAAAATACTTTTCGGATCTGCACATGCAGCTTCTCCTTCTGAAAAAGGACATAGCAGGCAAATGAAAAAGCAATAAAAAAGGTTGCCAATCCACTGACTATGGAACCCACTGCTGACATTGTGGTATTCATCATATTTCCTGCACCGTTTCCAAGAAGGCTTATCCCCCACTTGATCGCCTGATCCGGATTAAACTGTACCTGATCTACCAGCTTCATGATTTCCTGGTTATTATGGGAGAATTCCCGGATCCAGCTTTGCATCTGCGGAATAAAATCAGCGATACTCATCATCAGAGTTCCCATTGTCCGCGTAAGCTGCGGGATCACACCAAACATCACCAGTACGATCACGCCAACCGCAAATACGATCGTAAGGAACAGACTTATCGGTCTTGCCAGTTTTGCACCTATCTTATTTTCTTTTTTTACCCTTCCAAAAATTTTCTTTTCTAAAAAGCTCATTGGCACGTTGGTCACAAATGCGATCGCTCCGCCAAGTACAAAAGGAAATGCGATCCCCCATATTGCTTTCAGCACATCGAGCACCACATCAAACTTCCACAGGGCGACCACAAGAAATGCTGTAAACACAATAAGCTCTCGGATTTTTTTTACAGATATTTTACTTATATCCACTATCATTCTCCTCTTTTTCTTAATTTCATGCGTATCCATTTAAGCAGCTGAATGATCGGAAGACTTGCAAACGCATACAGATATACACAGCCAAGCTGCATCAGATCCAACGTCTCTACTTTAAACAGGAGATGAAATCCTGGAACCGTCAGTACAACGGTAATGAGTACTGCCCCAAGTACAAATGCTCCCTGAAGCCATTTATTATTAAAGAAACGTTTTGTAAAGATAACCGGATGATCCGATTTGCAGTTGAATCCATGGAACAGACGTGCCAGACAAAGTGTTCCGAAGGCATAAGTACTGCCAAGCAGTGCACCATTCTGATGATATCCTGTCAAAAATCCTATCATCGTCATCATACCGATCACCAGTCCTTCCAGACCGATTTTACCAAGAAAATCCTTTGTCAGTATTGACTCGTCTGCTGATCTTGGTTTCTCATTCATCACCTCACTGCTGTGCGGCTCCACGCCTAATGCAATCGCCGGAAGGCTGTCTGTCAAAAGATTGATAAACAGCAGATGTACCGGTGCAAAGGGAACCGGAAGTCCTGCAAGGGATGCACAAAGAACTGCCAGGATCGCACCAAAGTTTCCTGACAGAAGAAACTGGATCGCATACTTGATATTCTGATATAAATTTCGTCCGTTTTCCACTGCTTTTACAATTGTTGCAAAATTATCATCTGTAAGCACCATTGCTGCGGCATCCTTTGCGACCTCGGTTCCGGTCACTCCCATTGCAACACCAATATCTGCCTGCTTCAATGCCGGAGCATCATTCACACCGTCTCCGGTCATTGCCACGATCATCCCCTTCTCCTGCCATGCACGGACAATACGGATCTTGTGCTCCGGTGACACTCTTGCATACACAGAAATATTCGGGACAAACTCCTTCAGCTGCTCATCACTCATATTTTCAATATCAGCACCTTCGCAGGCCTCTGACAGATCATGTAGGATCCCGATCCTTTTTGCGATTGCCGCTGCTGTGATCTTATGATCTCCCGTGATCATGACCGGCCGAATCCCCGCTTTTATGCATTCTGCAACTGCAGCCTTTGATTCTTCCCTCGGCGGATCCATCATAGCGATCAGGCCAAGAAATACCAGATGGTTCTCATCTTCTATCGTCAATACATGCTTCTCCGGAATTTCACGATAGGTAAATGCCAGTACCCGTAACCCTTCCATTGAAAATTCCTGATTCTGGCGCCGGATCTTTTCTTTATCTGCTTCTGTGATTTCCCGAACTCCGTCCTTTGTCCAGATCCTGTCTGTCAGCTCCAGAAGCCGGTCAACCGCACCTTTTACGATCATCCGGTTTTCATCATCAATTCTGTGAAGTGTTGACATCATCTTACGGTCACTGTCAAAGGGAAGCTCTCCTTCCCTTGGATAAAGCTTTCTTACACCAGCAGCCTCGATTCCGTACCGGCTGCCCAGATTGATCAATGCCGTTTCCGTCGGATCTCCGATCTCCACTCCATTTTCATTTGTTGAATCATTACATAAAATGCTGTAGTCCAAAAGACATCTCTGCGCCGGATCTGCTACATCAATTGCATCTGCTGTGATTCTTTTTCCATCAATATAATAATCTTCTACTGTCATTTTGTTCTGTGTGAGTGTTCCGGTCTTATCCGAACAGATAACAGAAACGCTTCCAAGACCTTCCACAGCCTGGAGCTTACGAATGATCGCGTGCTCCTTTGCCATCTTCTGTGTTCCGAAAGAAAGGACGATCGTCACGATGGAGCTTAAAGCTTCCGGAATCGCTGCGACTGCAAGTGCTACTGCAAACATAAATGCACTGCTGATCTTCTCACCGCGGAATACACTGATCGCAAACAGAATTCCGCAAAATATCAGGATCAGAATGGAAAGCTTCTTTCCAAAATCATCCAGATTCGCCTGAAGTGGCGTCTGTTTTTCCGAAGTCGATTTCAGAAGTCCCGCAATCTTTCCAACCTCTGTCTGCATTCCTACATTCGTTACAACCGCTCTGCCACGCCCATATGTGACAAAGCTTCCGGAAAACAGCATATTTGTCCGATCACCAAGCGGTGCTTCCTCCAAAATAGTGTCCATACTCTTTTCAACTGCAAGACTTTCCCCGGTAAGGGCACTTTCATCGACCTTAAGACTTGCATTTTCAATCAGTCTTCCATCGGCCGGGATCATATCACCTGCTTCAAGAAGGATCACATCTCCTACAACCAGTTCTCTTGCCGGGAGCTGTACCGCCACACCATCACGTAATACCTTTGCCTCCGGTCCGGAAAGCTTCTTTAAACTCTGCAGGGACTGCTCAGCCTTTACTGTCTGCACAGTTCCCAAAATCGCATTGATCGTAATAACGATCACGATAACTGCTGCACTTTCCACATCTCCAAGCATACCGGATATCACTGCCGATGCGATCAGGATCAGCACCAGAAAATCCTTATACTGTTCAAAGAAGATCTGCAAAATACTTTTTTTCTTTCCTTCTGCAAGCTCATTCCATCCGCACTTCTCTCTGGACCGTCTGACCTGTTCATCGGTAAGCCCTGATTCCCTGCTTTCCACACGCTCGAGAACTTCTTCTGCTGTCTGCTGATAAATTTCTTTCATTACCTTTGCCTCCTTTTTTGCAAATATTCACCAACTGTAATTTTTTTATGCAATAAAGGATTTTTTTGATAAAAGGATATAAAAAAAGAAACCCTTATTGCACAACAAAAAATGCAATAAAAGTCTCACCATTTCCCTGCAGCGCCGGATGTTTCCACCGTACTGACGACACTGCAAACGCAGATTTCCAAACGTAGGTTACTCCCCTTTATCAGTTTTAATAGTATAACAGGATCGGTACCTCTGTCAAGATACTTTATAAATCACACCTTTCAAATATGATACTCCGGTAACAGAAAAACTCCCATTTTTTGAATGGAAGTTTTTCTGTTACCCTGAAAGTATTATAGGCCTGCAGCCGTTTTATTACCTTTTAAGATTTATTACTCTGATCAGCCACAATATTTCCCTGTACAACTCTTCCCTGATCTTTTCCTTTTCTCAGTCCTCGAACTACCTGCACATTTCCAAGAATCAGATAATCCATTTCTCTCTTAGTGACTTTCGCAAAATTTTTCTTTGAAACAAAATAGAAGGTAACTCCCATCAACACCCACACGATCAGTGCTGCAAAGGACTGTGGAGCCATGAATGCTGGAGAACCGGGCACGATCAGGAGCAGCAATATTACAACAGAGATCACACAGCCGCCCATTGCTACTGCCGGATGGATTTTATTTGTATCTGTATCATCGCCATATTTTTTCAGAAGAATATAAGCACCTGCACAGGTAAAGAAATATCCGAACGCAGTACCTACGGAACACATATCTACAACCCAGCCGATCACTTCTCTGCCGAAAAATGGGCAGATACAGCAGATGACCATGGTAAACCCAACACATATGGACGGAGTTTTATGCTCCGGATGAACCTTTTCAAAAGCTGACGGAAGCATTTTTACTCTTGCCATACCAAATAAAAGACGGCTGGATGTCATAAAAAATCCATTCATACCGGTAAAAATTCCCATGCACACTGCCAGTGCCACAAAGCACACACCAATTTTTCCCATTGCAAGATCAAGAACTGCACCTGTATGCCATTTTACAAGAGTTCCATTCGCATCTGTCATAGTCAGAACCTGCTGCCAGGGAACAACACAATCTGTCACCAGTGCCATTGCACCATAGATCAAAGCACCTACGATCAATGCTGAAATGATCAGCATTTTGCACTTCTGTGGTGGAAAATCATATTCTTCTGCCGCCTGTGGAATACAGTCAAATCCTACATAAAGGAACGGAGCCAATGCCAGGATAGATACAAAACCGCTTCCAAGAGACTTGCCTTCGGCTCCGTATGCCGGCTGCAGATTTGAAGCATCAAAATGTCCTGTTGCGATCACACCAATGACTGATACAACAACCGCTGCACACATGATAAGGACCATCGCAAGCTGAAGATTTCCTACAGATTTCGCACCTTTGTAATTCATGATCCCGAAAAGTATGATAAAGAACAGGGATAATCCGACTTCACCCATATATACATCATATCCTGCAATTGTATACAGGTAACCTCTGTTAAAGACTCCAGGAAAAATATAGGATGCCAATACCGGAAGTGCCGTTGCATTCAAAGCTACAATAGACAGATATCCAAGCGACAGCATCCATCCGCATATGTACGAAGCAGTTCTTCCAAAGCCTTTATATGCATAGGCAAATTCACCACCCGCTACCGGGAATTTTGCGATCATATAAGAATAGCTGTAGCATACCACGATCATTAAAAGACCGCCTGCCAGAAATCCCAGAAACAGCGGGAGCGGTCCACCTGCACGTTCTGTCCAGAGACCACCCTGTATAAAACATCCCCATCCAATGATGGAACCGACTGCAACTGCCCAGATCGAACCAGGTCCCATGGATTTTTTTAATTTTGTTCTTTTATTTCTTTCACCCATATATATCCTCCTGCTTCATCAATCATATCATTCATCATCATCTTCTCTGGTTTCTTCACTGATCGTATATGCCTCACTGATATCGGAAACAAAAATTTTTCCATCACCATAATGTCCATACTGCCCACTCTTTGCACTGTTAATGATAATATTCTTTGTCCCCAACAGTAATATACAGCATGTTTTTTGCCATTTACTGATAAAGGACATCCCCTACCTGAATTCCTTTTTCCTTACCTCTTCCTGAAATTGCCCATTTTGAAAAAGCAAAATATCCTTCCTGCTCCAGTGCTTTGATGACGTCCATCACTTTCTCAGGTCTTACAATTGCTGTGATCAGTTTCATAATCCTTCATCTCCCATCCATAAATACAAAAAGAGCCCAGATACCAAAGTATCCGGACTCCATCGTCTCTCTATATTATCATTATTTTTTTCAATATTCAATCAAAATCTTTCACTTTCCGGCCAGATATCGATACATCTCATCCAGCATCTCGTCTGTGATCTCTACCGGATTGTTATAAAGGTTCGGGTGTCTGCTGATGCGAACCAGCTCTGCAATCTGATCATCATCAAGCTCCAGATCCTTCAGATCACACCGCAATCCCATTTTTTTCTTTAATTCAAGAACTGCATCCGCCATCTCTTCTGCATCTTTGAATCCAATCCTTCTGGCAAATTCCTCTACACGTTCACCACCTTCGCCTTTTGCATTGATTCTTATAAAATAATCCAGGGTCAGGCCACACGCCTCGCCATGCGGGATGTGATAAATATTGGTCAATGGAAATGAACACGCATGGGACGAAGTGGTTTTCGGTAAAGTAAACGCCAATCCTGCGATCAAAGATGCTTCGCACATTTTCTCCCTTGCTTTCTCATCATCGGGCTTCCTGTATGCTCTGTAAACATATTTAAATACCAGTTCTGCTGCATGCATCGCAAGTACATCACAGATCGGCTGATGACCTTTGCTCCAATAGCCTTCGATCGCATGGGAAAGAACATCAATTCCTGTTCCTGCCGTAACCTGGGGTGGCATTGTATAAGTAAGTTCCGGATCAATGATAGCTGCTGCCGGATAAAATCCCTCTGATACGATCGGCGCTTTTTTTCCATTTGCATGATCCGAAAGAACTGATACACAGGTCACTTCACTTCCTGTTCCTGCAGTCGTAGGAACTGCGATCAGTGGAAGATGTTTCTCCGGCATTGCTACTCCGGTTCCATGATACTTACGGATGGAATCCGAAGTCAGAGCTACACTGGCAGCTGCTTTGGCACAATCCATGGGACTGCCTCCACCCAGTGCTACCACAAATCCGATATTTTTCTGCCGGATCACTTCCGCACAGGCATCTACCTCTACAACGTCCGGGTTTGGAGAAACATCTCCAAAAGAAGCAACGATCATTCCTTCTGACTCTTTTATGACCTTTTCGGCAAGACCGCTTTTAAAGAAAAACGGTCCTGCCACCAGAAGGCCTCTTTCGCAGCCAAGCTCTCTGGCTATTTCTTTGATTTCTTTTACTCTGCCTTTGCCGAAATGAATTTTTACCGGCTGTAGATAATCCCAGTTCATAGGCTACCTCCTGCTTTATCAGTCACAAAATTTTTCATCGACCATTGTAAGCACTTCATCAAGGATCGGGAGATACTCTTCCAGCTCCTCTTTCGTGATGATCAGTGGCGGACAGATTTCAATAAAGTTCTCACGTCCAAAGGTTGCAAAGCCACGTTTCTTTAATTCTGCAAATATCCACGGCATTACCGGTTCGGGTACGCCGTATTCCTGCATCGGTTCTCTGGTTTCTTTATTCTTGACTACTTCAAGTGCACCGAACAAACCGATACATCTTGCTTCACCAATACATTTATGCTTCTTTACCATCTCATCCATAAACGTAGCAACGATCTCGTGCATCTCAGCTACATGGCCCTCGATGTCGTGTTCTTTATAATATTTCATTGCTGCTACACCAGCCGCACATGCAAGTGTATGTCCACTGTAAGTAAGTCCGCACTGAAGAACATTTTCCTCAAAATACTCCGCAACCTTTTTACTTACAATACATCCGCCCAGCTGTACATAACCACAGGTAACACCTTTTGCAAATGTAATGATATCCGGTTTCATGTCGAAATTCATAAATGCAAACATTTTTCCTGTACGGTAAAATCCTGCCATAACCTCATCACAGATCAGAAGGATTCCATATTTGTCACAAAGTGCACGAACACCTTCCATATATCCGTCTGGAGGAAGAATGACACCGTTTGCACCTACTATAGACTCCATCAGGATCGCTGCCACATTTCCGGGGCCTTCATATCTGAGCTGCAGATCCAGCGCATCCAGATATTTCTTCGTTACCTCTGCATCATCAACTCCTTTTGTATATCCGTCACGATACATCTGAGGGTTCATAAAGTGTACGAATCCATTTGCACCACCGATCTCTGCTGCATATCTTCTCCAGTCACCGGAAGCATTGGATGCTCCAAGTGTAGCTCCATGATAGCTTCTGTAGCAGGAAAAGATCTTGGTTCTTCCGGTTACCATGCGTGCCATTTTTATAGCATTCTCATTGGATTCTGCTCCACCATTTGTGAAGAAAACTCTCTTGTATGTATCTGCTCCTGCTGCTTCTACAAGCATTTTTGCCAGCATGCTCTTAGGCTCGGATGCATATGCCGGTGCCATGAAGCACATCTTATCAGCCTGTTCCTTGATCGCTTCAACGATCTCCGGCAGCTCATGTCCGAGGTTGGAACACACCAGAAGTGAAGCCATATCTGCATATTTTTTTCCATCATAATCGTAAAAATAAATTCCCTCAGCTCTTTCTACCGGTAAAGTATCTGCTCCTGATCTTGCCCATGACTGCATCACATAATCTTTGTGCATCTGTGCTACTTCTTTTCCTGTTAAACTCATAATAACTTCCTCCTCTTTATCTGTAATTCAGTTTTAAATATTGTTCATTTTTGCGGTAAACAAACTTATTATTTGTTGTAGAATAAGAAAAGCGCCCGGCCCACATTCATTTGTGAACCAGACGCCTTTGTCTTATCTGAGTCATATATTACTCTCGACACTGGCTGTCTGCAATAGACATCTATCCAATTATTTTTGTGCTGCAGCACAATCGTTATTATTCTGCTGCCGCATTTTCCTTTTACATTTCATTCATCTGATATAACAGGAAACCCAGCCTCAGCTGAAAACGCACATCAAAATCAGAAAGATTTTTTCCAAGTATCTCAGCGGCCTTTCCAAGCTTATAATTAATTGTATTTCGATGTACGATCAATTCCTGTGACGCACTTTTGACACTACAGTCGTTAGCCAGGTAGCACTGAAGTACTCTGACCAGATCTGAGTGGTTCATCTCATCATATTCATACAATGGAGCTACTGTATCTGCCAGATATTCTTTTATTGCTTCCTTATCTGTAAGCGTGAGCAGTACCCTGTAAATCCCAAGATCTTTGTAAAAAATAATCTTTCCGCCATCTGTGCTTTGCTCGCCCGGAACCTGACAGACACATAATAGATCAGACATTTTTTCCGCAAACTGATAGCTCTTATAAATCTGCCTGATCCCGGAAATCTGCTTACTTACACTTACAAAAATCTGTTCCTTCTGACATACCATCCTGCATAGTATCTGAAAAATCCTCTCTGTAGTTTTTCTGCATGCTTCATCAGAATAATCACACAAAACCAGAAGGATCTGCTTATCCTGGGCACAACACAAAATCCCATTATAATTACAACGGATATGACTACTCAATTTAGATAAAATCTGCTCTAGCCTTGTTCCTGTTACACGATCATTGTCTTCCAGAACACACACATTCACAACCGTATATGCACTGTCTGTAAAATACCCTTTTCTCATCAGTGCCGAAACATACAGTTCTTCCTGGGCCGGACATAAAAAGGCATTGTTCAGTGCCGTCGCAACCTCAATTGCGTTCTGCTGCTCTTTTGTTATTGCAAAACATATGATCCGCATGATTTCAGCCATTCGAACCCTCCACGGTACTTCAAATACCGGGAATCCCTTTTCATTTGCAAAATCAATAATATCCTGTCCGATTTCACTGATATAAGGCCCTGTATTGATCACGATCCCACTGGCTTTGTTTCGCCATACTTCCTTTACCAGACGAAGAAGAGTCAGATTTTCATTCAATCCTAATCCAGTTGTAAAAGTAAGCTCCTGTCCCTGCAGAAATGCAGAAATCGTGTCGCTGTCTACCATATGCGTCCATGACACTTCATGATCCAGTCCTGTCTCACCTGCTACCAGCTTCATCTCCAGATGCTGTACCTGTTTTATGATTTCACGCAATGTTACTGCCATATTTATACACCTTTCTCCACCGCAGCTTCCTGTGATCAACTGCATCAGACGATCAAAGATACTCCAGATATCAGAAGCAGTATATAAGTCAGATTCAGAAATACCTTCTGAGATACTTTACATACCAGCTTTTTACCTAACCATGTAGCTATAAGTAATGGCAGGATACTGATACAGATCAGTCGAATATCTGCCGTTCCAACCAGGCCGCTCCTGAACTGGGTAACCATCAGAAAAAAATTCAGCACCACCCATACAGGGGCCACTGTCGCACGAAATTCTTCTTTTTCTTTCAGTACCTGTGTTGCATAGATCACAAGTAACGCCCCTCCTGATACAAACATACCATGAATTATCCCTGCCAGGATCAGAACTATCCACAAAATGAGATCCGGAAGTTTTTTCTCTGTATGGATGCACAGATTCTTTAATGCAACTACGACGATTATGATTCCATATATTGTCAGAAGAATATTTTCAGATTTCACGATCCGGCAGATCTGTATCCCTGCAAACATTCCAACCAACATGACCGCAGACATCTTAAGCAATTCTTTCCAGTTTATATGTCGATATCCGGTCACTGCGATCATCAGTCCGGACAGCCAGGCCATAACATTCAGAACCACCTTTGCATGATCCAGCCCAAGCAAATAAACGGAAGGCGGCATCGCCAATACCGTACCGGCAAACCCTGTGATAGCCTGAATAACATTAGAAACAAACAATACAAGCAAAAATAACAATTCTTTCATAGAGCATTCTTCCTTTTCTGTATTATCTGTTTACCGCACACTCTTTATCACTGCTGATAAAATAAAAAGACGCTTTGCAATAATGACTGCAAAACGTCTTTGTTTTTCTACATTCTCGATTTTAACACGCTAAAAGGCAAAAGTCAACAGTTGCCTTTCTCCATTACCTTGACACATTCTTTTGTATTATTATTTTTTGCTATTTTTCTTAATGACAGCTATGGCTTCCACATCCATGCTCGCCACATGTATGTCCTTCCCCGTGGCTGTGCTCATGATGAGAACATTTCACATCCGGATTATACTCCAGTGTTTCATTGATAAAAGCTTCTACTGCTTCATCCGCATCTCCGGAAACTCCTCCGAAAAGCTTAATGCCGGCTGCCGCTAACGCTGTCTGTGCACCGCCTCCGATTCCGCCACAGATCAAAACATCTGCATTCAATGCTTTAAGAACTCCTGCCAATGCACCATGTCCGCTTCCATTCGTATCTACTACTTCTGAATGTACTACTTTTCCTTCCTCTACATCGTAAATCTTAAATGTCTCTGTGTGTCCAAAGTGCTGGAAAATCTGTCCATTTTCATACGTTACTGCTATTCTCATGATACCTTCTCCTTTTTCCGCTGCATATTTTTGATGAAGCTCCTGCTTGTAACATCCTCCAAGCCCACAGTTACTGCTCTGACCATCACAGATTTTGAAATCTCCACCTTCAATTTTAAGCGGATATCCATCAATGAGTGCATCTGCTATTTTCTTCCTGGCAATCTCATAAATTCGTTGAACGGTTGTTCTTGCGACTTGCATAGATGCTGCGCACTGCTCCTGACTATAACCTTTCTTGTCCAAAAGACGGATGGTTTCATACTCATCTACCGTCAGAATAATAGGTGTTTTTTTCTCAGTATCATCTGCCGGAAAGAATTCTAAAACATTGGGGAAATGGCAAACTTTTCTGCATTTTACTGGTCTCGGCATAAACTGCTCCTTTCTTGCTTTTCTTATATAATAGTTCTATAAAAGGCATATGTCAATAATATTTTTGACATATGCCCATATAGCTCAACTAATAGTATTATATACAGCATAAACTTCTCCTCACGACACATATATTTCGATGTTTTTCCGCAAATCAACTATTGATAATGGAATAGAAAAAACAGTCTGTCATAACAGAAATTAATCCCATCAAAACAGACGGTTCTTTTTCCTTTACAAATATTACATTAATGAGGTTCCTGCCTCATGCTCATAGAATCTCTTTATTATCACCTGCACCGGTTTCTCACATATTTCATAACTGTCGTCCTTCCATGCCTCGGACGCAGAAGGCAGCTTTGGTGCCCATTCCCATAAAGCAAAGCCACGAAGCCATGGTCGTTTCTTACAGGCCTCAAACATTGCACGATACCATTCACACTGTTCTTCCAGGCGAAGTTCTCCCTGCAATTCCCAGTTATTCGGAATCATCCCGGAGCCTTTTCGTGACATACATCCCGCTTCGGCAAAGAAAAATGGTTTCCTATATTTTAAGACAGTTTTTTCGATACGATCCAGTTCCTGCTCCCATTGATCAATCGGATAATATCCGCTGGAAGAGATCACGTCGACACAGTCCCACCAGGATACATGATCTTCCTGATATTTGTCCGGGTTATAAGATACCAGTCCATGATATTCCATTATTTTTTCATCTTCTCTGCTCATCTAGCGTGCCCACGCTGCAAGGCCTGCAACATGCTTCACTTCCCCTGTTGCCACAAGCGTCTGGAATTCTTTTACTGAAACCTCATGAAGCTTCAATACTTCTGCCAGACCCAATGATTCTTCTCCAGATTTTCCACATCAGATTGCAAAAAGATGGATCTTCATATCCGGTCTCTTCTTTTTATAATTCGACTCCATTTGTCTCTATCACGTGTTTATACCAGAATGCTGAATCTTTCATTTTTCATGTTACTTTATTGTTATTGTGTTTCAAAACCGCATCATTTTGATACGGTTTTGTATCTTATTAATGTGGTTACAAAGCTGCTGTACCCAAATTGTACCCAGAATAGCATATAAGACGAAGCTCGTTTTCACGTTGCTAAACAATACCCCAGCTTTTATACGCTTCCTCTGAGTAACACCCCAAAGCGCCTCCCTTAGGATACTTTGAATTAACAACAGAAAACTGATTAATCGCGTCAAATATCGGTTCTTTTTTAAACGGTATATGTATACAATGTGCCCTTTCATTTTTTATTCGTTCCGCCAAAGATTTTGTCCACATGCTATTCAATTCTGAAGGTGCGCCAATCTTAGAATACCCTGGATATGCTATTATGATTGGCAACTCATAATAATCAACGGCCTTTTCAATTTCCCAATTAAGAATTCCTCTGTCATAATTTGTCTTATCCGATATAATCAGAAGAAAATTCTTACTCGCTGATAATCTAGTTTCTAATCTGTTAAAAAGCGTTGCTTTTGATGAGCTATCACGTACCTGATAAGTTTTTTCATGTGAATTAGTAAACCTAAAATCTATACTTCCAGATTTATTCCATGCCTTCAGCAAGTTAAAATAATGAATATCGCTTTCTGTAGGATCTGTCGATCCCTGCCCGTCAAAGGCAACATATGTACCTGTTCTGTTCACGTGTGGTTCCTCCCTATAACATTTTCAGGTTCATCAAACCTAATTTTTCTTCTTTATCACTTACAACAATATGTATATCGCAATCTATTTCATCCTTAAAAAGCTCAATTGTTTTAACAATATAGACAACTAAGTCATTTACACTGCCTGCATCAGCCCCTCCCGTCCCAATTACAGGCATATATGTAGAAAACCCTTGAGAGCGTTCTGAAATATACTTTACTAAAGAAGCTATAGCTTTTATATAGTCTATCTTTTCGACATGGGCTCTTAATTCATTGTCAAAATATGTTAGCCCCAAGATAAAATACTGTTCATTGTTGAGACCATTTATTTCAGCAACCGATCCGACATCATATCGACGCAAGTTTCCACTTCGTTTTTCTTTTTGTTTGAGATCTGTATACTTATATCCATGCAATGACAAATTGTTTTGTATCTCATTCGAGACTGTATCTGAATCCCTATTGCCTTGCTCATATATTCGTTTAAGTGCCATACCGTGAATTTTTTTTGACCCTATTAAATCATCATCCACAATCGTGTCGAAACATCGATTCCCAGCAAAAGCAATGTTCTTCTCTTCATTTGGATCTCCGCTATTAAATAAATCCCCATATTCCACAAACAACGAATGATTTGAGTGAAGATCAAAAATTTTCACTTGTTTTCTTTGCTTCGTATAAATCGTGATCCCTATTACTATAGCAAAATAGATTACCATCAAAATAAGCACGGCTACAATTATTCGCAGAACTATATTATCAATACAATTTAACATAATATCTGTAGGTGTAACTAATGTAACAAACCCCCAAACAGAAAATAGGGCTACTGCGATTTTGTTACTTTTAGAAAATATGTAACGCCAGTTATATCTCATTGTACGAAATAATATTTTCATCGTATCTCTCCTAGAACTACTTCTCTCATTGGCCTAAATGTATCTAAGATATCGTTTCGAGGTTCTGTTTTATCATAAAAACTTGTGTAATATTTTTCTTCTTTATGCTTTGTGTAGAAATTTCCGATTTCCCAAGCACACCATTGGCGAATCTATATTTCAAATTATATCATAATTAAATCGTTTTTCATCAAAAAAATTTTATAAACTTTACGTTTCAATTTCAATAATAAGTCTGCTATCTCCTGTATTAATATCTCCACTCTTTTCTCTTATCAATATACAACATAATTAATGTAAAAATAGTTATAACATTAATTGCATCTCCCTGATGCCCCATGAATAACCAATCTGGAATAAATGTTGCAATAAAAAATAATATAATTAAACATACCAATTGAAATTTCCAAATGGTTTTCTTTTGATATTCCAAATCATATCTTAAACTATCCTTTTGTTTTTCTTCATATTGCTTTATATCATTATTCTTTTCATCTATATACTTGGAAATATCATCTTTAATCAAATAGTCATAGGTCTTGTTTTTCTGTCTTTCGCCTACTTTCCTTTTTATTTTAGAAATCCCAAAATGATTCATAACTTTTAGTATGATCATATTAGTAACATCCATCTCTAATTTAAATAGGCATAATATCAAAAATAATTCCAACGGATATTTAATAATATTATAGTTGTATTGATTTTTTACAAAATAAATTATAGATTCCGTTACTCTTTGCACACTCAAAATATCAATATAACACAAAGCCATAATAACAAACAAATCAATAACTAAAATAATAAGCCAGTTTTCCAAATTATCTAACTTTTTAGCTCTGTAACTTAATATTATTTCGGTTATTTTCAAAAAAATTATTATAGGAATACAAATAACGACACATATCGTCAAAAAAAGTTTATACAAGACTATTACAATGCTAGTGAATCGTTTTGATGTTTTCTTTTTACTATATATGTAAAAATATGAAGTGAACGACAATGTAGCCAAAAAAGCAAATGCAATTATTAAATATCTAAAAATAACTCTATCAATCACTCCCTCAGAAAAAATATTAGGTATAAAGAAATAACAGCTTAAAACAGCAAAAATCAAGGCCATCCATAACAAACCTTTTCCGCCCATATTCTTATTTTGGCTTTGATATAAATTATTTATTTTTTCATTTAATGCTTTCATCATAATCAGCCCTCCATTTCAAATAAATAATAACAAAACACTTCCTGTTTTACTAGTAAATATATTTCAACTCTCATACCTAAAAAACTCCCTAGCCATCATCTCCGCTGTAACCCTGTTATACCCATTCTTCAGATACCCCTGCACAATCGTCCCAAACATTCCCTTAACCATATCATCCTCAATATCACAATATGCCTGCATTTCCCCGGACAAAGCCATTGCCACATACTCTATCGGCTTGTTATCCAACAACCTATGCAGCTTCGCCAGAGACTGCTCTGTTGTCCTCAGAGCAGCCTCCACTTCTTCGCACTTTATCCGTAACATATTTCCATCTGTAAACCACACCTCAACATAGCCGTTATCCATGTTATAAGCATATTCCACGATATTATCCATTCGATTATCTTTCATCTCATCAAATCCATCCTTCCCATTATCTTGTCCCATAAGACCTGTCATACCGCCTTATCTGCTGCTCTGTACGCTCCTGTTCCTTTACCTTACGAATAATCGTATCAATCTGCTCTGCACCGGCATATCTCTTCACACGCTCCAGATCATCAGCCTTTTCCTGCAACAGCTCTGTCCTATCACTCATATCCTTAATCTTGCCCTTGTAAAACTCCACATCCTCTGACAATCTCTTCTTTTCTTTTCGCAATTGCAGGACTTCCTCTTTTAGCCTTACACACTGGATTGTCAGATTCTTTATCAGTGTTTCAAGCTTATTCACAAATGGCATAAACCATTTATAATTTTCTTCATAAGTCAGATGACAGATTTTCCCGCCCACCTGACAGGTATAGCGATATCCGGTTCCGCCAGCTTTTCGACTGGCACAACGTTCCGGTTTTGAAACCTTATCAATCGCATACTTCCGCAATCTTTTCTTTCTGCTTTATCTTTAACTGGGAATACTTCTTATTCGTTTGCAGTAGTCTCCCATCTATCATCTTATGGTTTTTCCGTGACATCGGTTTGACCTCTTTTCTTCTCTCAGTACCTTATTTATAGAGGAATCTTTTTTAAGGACTCTCTTCCGGCGGCTGTGCCACCGGTAAATAGCAAGGACAGGAAGTGTATATACACTTCCGAAAAACCAACAATTTAGGGAACCCTGCCCTAAATTAAAAACTCAGAAGTCACTACTTCGAAGAACCAATGAAAGGAGAATCTGCCTATGGCAAAGAGAAAAAGAAATATACAAATTTTGTTTTGTGTTTCCCCGGAAGAAAAGAAGCTGATTCGCAGAAAGATGATTGAATCAAAAACAAAAAATATGGGAGCTTACCTTCGTAAAATGGCAATCGACGGTTATATTGTCAATACAGACACTACTCCATTAAAGAAACAATACGAGGAAATGCATAAGATCGGTGTGAATATTAATCAGATTGCCAAGAAAGTAAACAGCACCGGAGATCTGTATCCGGAAGAAATGCAAGAATTGAAAGAGATGGTGAAAGAATTATGGCGTATCTTAAGATCTTCCCCATTAAAGTAACAGACAAGAAAGCTCTGGACTATATTACGAATCCTGATAAGACTGATGAAAAACTGTTGTTACACTATATTAGAATTTCGCCATGCGGTGGAGTTGACCGGCACACAGGGCGGCACCATCCGGGGTAATCTCTATGAGCTGGACTATCAGCAGCATTTCCGGCACGTCGTTGAAGCCTCCCAGCCGGTGAGCGTGAACCGGCTCTTTTATGAGCATGGAACCCGTGACATCCCGGATGGCCAGTATTTTGACGGAAGCCCTGACCGGGTGTTGGGAAATTTCCTGCGGTATGAGGCCCAGCCCCATGACCCGGCTGTGCTGCAGGAGGCTTTACGGCAGGAGCAGCACAGCCGGGGGCGGGCCGTCCCCGGCGACTTCAAAGCCCACGTTACGGCTTTGCATGACAGCCGGATTGAAACCGAGGCCCGGCGCATCGTGGATAAGCTGAAAGATGTGTCCGCGCCCAACAGCCCCAACAAGACACATTTTATGGTGGAGATCTCACCGCACTTTGACGCACTGGCTTCCACCAAGGACAATGACCGGCTCTTTGCCATGCTGCCCTATAAGTCCCTGTGCTTTACCAGCATAAAAGACCGACACGGGGTATATGCCATGATTAACAAAGATGAGCGCCGTGATGTGAGTATTCGCAAGCCCCGGCCATCTATCCGCAAGCAGCTTGCCGACAGCAAACAGGCCACCAGCCCGAAAAAGGCGGCGGCCAGAACCAAGAAAAATGAATTGGAGGTATGAGGAATGATGCACTTTACCGTGGAAGAAGAAAATTTGATCTGTATGTACCACAACGCAGACCGACGCAGGACGATAGGCAAGATCACCGCAGCCATGCCGGGTATTGACGGGGATAGGATAAAGTATTCGCCCACCTCTGCAAACGTGCGGGAGAAGCCTTGAAACTGGCGGTTATCAGCCCCGAAAGGCGTAGGTTACAGTCATTATTAGCCCCCGAAACAGGTACAGACGCGCAGCGGGTGTATCTGTTTCGGGGGTGTGCAGGTGATAGCCGCAAAGCGGCGTAAGAGGGTGCAGCCCTCTTGGTCGTTATTCTTGTTCCAGCTGGAAGCTCGGCAACGCTTCCAGCAGCTTTAAGGAAATGTGCTGCCGCATATCCTCGTCAATGACTTTTTTCACTTTGCCGCCCGGCTGCCTGATCTCCACCGTGGAAAGCTCGTCGATGTAGTCCGCATAGTGGGCCAGCACCTTTTCTGTGGCCCACTTCTCACCGGCAACGGCGGCTTTGATTGTTTCATAGTCCAGCAGCTTTTCTTGTCCGTCCATCCTGATACCCCCGTCAGATTGATTTTTTCCATGATACCATATCTGGGAGTATGGAGCCAGAGAAACCGGCGATTTTCTGCTGGTAAATTCTACGCATTTAGAGCGGCACTATGGCGGGGATAGGATAAAACACTCACATACCCCGCCGACTATGCGGGAAAAACCTTGAAATATAGGGCTTTTTAAGGCCCTAAATGCGTAGGTTGGTGCTTTGTTGCGATATGCTCCACGGTTACGGTGTATTGTTCATATTCTGTTTTCGGGAATCTTTATGAAATCTTCAAAATTGCCCGGTATGCTATCCGTAAAATCAAAGAAAGGACTTGATTATATGGATATGATTTTGAAAACGACTGACCTCTGCAAAAATTTCAAGGGGCAAATGGCGGTAAACAATGTGTCACTGAACATCCGGCACAACTCGGTTTATGGTCTGCTGGGGCCGAATGGGGCTGGCAAATCCACGATCTTAAAAATGCTCACCGGCATTTTGCGCCCCACATCGGGAAGCATCGAGTTTGACGGCCACCCGTGGAAGCGGAATGATCTGGAGCATATCGGTGCTTTGATTGAGATGCCCCCGCTTTACGAAAATCTGACTGCATACGAAAATCTCAAAGTCAGAACTACATTGCTCGGCCTGGACGATGCACGAATTAACGAGGTATTGCAAATTGTCCAGCTCACGAATACCGGCAAGAAACGGGCCGGGCAGTTTTCTCTTGGTATGAAGCAGCGGCTTGGTATTGCTATTGCATTGCTGAACAGTCCCCAGCTTTTGATTCTGGATGAACCGACTAACGGCCTTGACCCTTTAGGGATTGAGGAACTTCGAGAGTTAATTCGCTCTTTTCCCTGCAAAGGGATTACAGTTATTTTGTCCAGCCATATTCTGTCAGAAGTCCAGCAGATTGCAGATCATGTGGGTATCATTGCTGGCGGCGTCCTTGGATATGAGGGAGAGCTTCGCGCCGGTGAAGATTTGGAACAACTCTTTATGGATGTTATTCGCAGAAATGGTAAGGAGGGATATTAAATGGAGATGGCATATATTCAGGCAGAGAACCTAAAGCATAAGAGAACTTTCACAAAAACGCTGATCGTTCTGGCCCCGTTTGTAACTGCGCTTATGAACTTTTTTGCCCCTCTTTGGTTCCAGCTCAATTCTTATAATTGGTGGTATATCCTGCTTTATCCTGGATTCCTTACGCTCACCTGTGCCTTGATTGAACAGCGGGATAATGGCAAACTAAAATATCGTGCCGTTGCTTCATTGCCTGT
Source organism: Blautia sp. MSK.20.85 (assembly GCF_013317245.1). Lineage (NCBI taxonomy): Bacteria > Bacillati > Bacillota > Clostridia > Lachnospirales > Lachnospiraceae > Blautia > Blautia sp. MSK.20.85. The sequence goes on along the minus strand of NZ_JAAIUN010000019.1, from coordinate 34,046 downwards.
TTCGCAGAACAAAGTCTGGAAAGCAAAAATTGGAGTGGCCGGTATTTACTCCTGTGTGGGGAATTTCATTTTCCTGGCGCTAAATCTGTTGGGCGGTTTTGCAATATTAGTTATCAACGAAATTCCCCTGACAATCGGAATTTGGCAGACTGCGGCCGGAACAGCTTGTATTGTCATTGCAAGCCTATGGGAAGTTCCGCTGTGCTTATGGTTATCAAAAAAAGTTGGTATCTTTGTCACGGTTATTCTTAATGCCGGACTTGGAAGCGTTTTAGGGATTTTCACGGCTACAACCTCTTTGTGGATGATCTGCCCGTATAGCTGGGTGCCGCATCTTATGATTTCCGTGTTAGGTATTTTGCCTAATGGTGAGCCGGTTGCAGATCAGAGTACGGCAATGGCATTTTGGATGATTATACTTGTATTGGTCATTTCGCTGGCCTGGTTTGCGGCGCTGTCATTTTTAACTGCAAGATGGTTTGAGAAAAAGGAGGTGGGGTAACTATGGTATCTGTGGTTCGCTGCTGGAAAGCAGAATATCAGAAGTGTAAACATAGCATTTTGCTCTATATGCACAGCATGATTCCGATTATATGTGCGGCGATTTTTGCGGGTTACTATCATATATCCAGATGGGAACTGGCAACCAAAATCAGTGCCTATCTGGAAGTGCTGGCCGTTGCGTTCCCGTTTCTGATCGGCATTATTGTGGGCCTGGTTGTTCAGATCGAAAATCAGGCCGGGCATTATCAGCTTTTGTTGGGAACAATCCCATCTCGCATGGCAACGTATATTGGTAAACTTGGTTTTCTGATGATCTGTGCTTTTGGCGCAACATTTTTAGCGTTAGGAACATTCGCTGCACTATATAGGGATGCTCCGGCAAGCCTTTACCTGAAAGCAGGGATTCTATTGTTGATTACCATGCTTCCCATTTACCTGATTCATTTGTTTGTGGGAATGAGCTTCGGAAAAGGTGCATCTATGGGATTGGGAATTGCAGGGAGTTTAATAGCTGCCCTTATGATAACAGGGCTTGGTGACGCTACATGGAAATATATTCCCTGGGCCTGGGGCGTTCGTACTATGGATTACACTGTGCTTGCATGGGATAGCCCCCAACTGTATGCACAGGTAAAAACCGATTTTTTCAGCGGTATGATTATTTCTGTATGCTGCACTGTTTGTCTGCTGATTGCCAGTTTGGTTTGGTTTCATGGTTGGGAGGGAGGTAAAAACAGTGAATAAAAAGTGCCTGTTTGCCGTGGTAATTGTGCTTGTAAGTCTTATATGCTTATCGGCCTGCGGTGCGCTCCGCGATACCGCCGATAAAAATAAGGCGTTAAATGAATCTCTGCCGTATTATGAGCTGAACGCCGCAAACTATGATGAAATTTCATATAACGGCCTGACATATACCATAACGGATGAATGTCTTGAAATGTCAGAACTGCAAGAAGAAATCGGGCAGGTATCGAAACGCTTCAAAAATGTGGCGGGGGAAGATTTCAGTTTCGGCTACGTTTACAGTATTGTGGATGTGGATATAAGCAATGCCGTAGCTGTAAATATCAACAATGAATATCGGAAAGCTGACATTAAAAATAATGATGAGTAACCTCGACAATGTAGTATAATGGGGCGGGAGGTGATTTTTTGACCCACTTACTTGTAGTTGACGATGAAGTTTCTATCTTGGAATTGATTAAGAACAGTTTGGGGAAAGATGGATATTTGATAACAGTCTGTCAAAATGCGGATGATGTAGACATCAAAAAGCTGCATTTCTATGACCTCATTCTTTTGGATGTGATGATGCCTGGCACAGACGGGTTTGAGTTTTGCAAACAGATCAGGAATATGGTAGACTGCCCGATTCTCTTTCTGACCGCAAAGACATTAGAGGAAGATATATTGTTTGGATTGGGCATCGGTGCGGATGATTATATTACGAAACCTTTTCGTATTCAGGAGCTTCGCGCCCGTGTCGCGGCACATTTACGCAGAGAAAAAAGGGAGCATCACAGCACACTTTCATTTGAGCCTGATATAAGATTTGACCTTTCCGCAAAGGTACTGTATGTTTCAGAACAGCCGGTTCCCCTTACCAAAAGCGAGTATTCAATCTGTGAATACCTTGCGAAAAACCGGGGACAGGTTTTTACAAAAGAACAAATCTATGAAGCCGTTTTCGGGTTTGATGGAATAGGCGATAACTCTACGATCTCAACGCATATAAAAAATATTCGTGCGAAATTGGAGCATTTCAAAATAAGTCCGATCAGCACCGTATGGGGGATAGGATATAAATGGGAGTGAAAAAGAAACCTACATTGAAAATATTGTTTCGCCAGTTTGCTATCTCCCTCATTGTCATGCTGGTAGCGGCAATTATTGTCCCTTCTGGTTTGGAGGGACTTGCTGTAAATGCTGGATTAGCTACAAGAGCAAATCTAAGTGAATTGCAGGTAAAAGAGATCATTCCAACGCTGACGATTGCCCCGGATATTACAAAGGTTGTGATTCCACAGGGATGCGGCTACTTAATTCTGGACAAGAACTTTAATGAGCTTTACAGCAATATGGACGATGATGAAAAAGAAATTGCCCTGCTGTACGCAAAGGGAGAATATATTGAATATGCTACGGGGAGGCAGTTTGCACTTGTTGTCCGGGAAAACGAATTTTGCGTTTTAAGGTATTATATTGGTTCTCAATTTACAGTGTCATGGCTACCGGAATATTTTCCATCTCCTGACACGCTTGCGTTTATCCTGATGGCTGTAAATTCGCTGCTGGTCATTATCATACTGACCGCCAGATTTGCTAAGAACCTGCGTACACAACTGGCCCCGCTTTTTGAAGCAACTGCGGAGGTTTCAAAGCAAAACCTTGATTTTGAAGTAGGACACGCCAAAATCAAAGAGTTTGAAGATGTCCTTGCATCTTTTTCAGATATGAAAGATAATCTGAAAATTTCGTTAGAACGGCAATGGAAAACCGAACAGACACAGAAAGAGCAAATCGCCGCGCTTGCCCATGATTTGAAAACGCCTCTGACGGTTATTCAAGGAAATGCTGATTTACTCACAGAAACAAATCTTGATGATGAGCAACGATTATACGCTGGTTACGTCGTGGAAAGCTCCGGCCAGATGCAGTCATATATTCAAACCCTGATTGATATATCACGGGCGGCGGTTGGTTATCAGCTCCATATTGAAAGTATAGACTTGCCAGCGTTCATGCAGCACTTGTTCGGTTATATGGAATCACTATGCCGGACAAAAGAAATCCGGCTGCAAATGAATACTGTTTCACTCCCTCAAATGCTGAAATTTGATAGGGTGCTGATAGAACGTGCTATTATGAATGTTATCAGTAATGGGCTGGACTACTCCCCGCAAGGCGGAACGCTTTATGTGGATGTTCAGAGTAACAACGGTTTCGTGGAAATTTCAGTCACAGACGAGGGAACGGGGTTTTCTAAAGAGGCATTATGCCACGCACAGGAACGGTTCTATATGGGCGATCAAAGCCGCAATTCAAAGTTACACTTTGGTATGGGTCTATATATTACAAATTCGATTATGGAACAACATAATGGTCAGCTTATTTTAGAAAATTCAAAAGAAACCGGCGGCGCAAAGGTTACTATGAAACTTCCTTGCTGATTTTCCGATAGTGTAATGGACGTCTTTTATGTCCGTCCATTTTTCAAATCTTTATGGAATCTTCAAAAATTCCTCTTATCATGTATCTAAAGAAAAAACATCTGCCCAGCGGCAGAAAAAAAAAAAAACGCTGCTGGGCAGACCCATTTTCACGCTTAATTTATATTCACTGGTGGCGGTTTTGAGAAATCAAGGCCGCTGCTTTCTTTCTGTCATTCCCAGCAGTTAAAGGCATGGCGGCCCACGGGAGGACGCCGCCATGCTGTTTTACTATCATTATAATCTAATCCACTTCTACCGCTTAAAAAAAGCCTTGCCCCGCCATGGGAATATTCCGGCTATGAGTATGAACTATACCATGTAAGAAAACAACAAAACGCTTCAAATCGTCGCCCGGTAGGTTTACGACCTGCCGGGCGATTTTTGTCGATTTTCGCGGATTGTCATTTCCGGCAAAAAATCAGATGGAAAAGGAGGCGGTCAGCAGACCAGGGCCAGCATAGGCCCCTGACAACGGACAGGATCTGGAAGACGGACGCTGCAGCTTTACAAACAATCTGAGTGAAAATGCGATCCGCCCGTTTGCGGTAAGAAGAAAAAACTGGCTGTTCAGCGATTCTGTCAATGGAGCCAATGCCAGCGCCGTTGTTTATACGATGGTCGAGATGGCCAGGGCGCATGATCTGAATATTTACGGATACCTTAAATATCTGCTTGAACAGCGTCCATCTGAAGAAATGACAGATGAACAGCTCTCAGAACTGGCTCCCTGGAGTAAAAAACTCCAATCTATCAAAGATCACAAGTAACTTGTAGTAAATTACTCCAACGCTCAAAAGGTTGGAGTGATTTTATACCTGACCGCAGGATTATTTGGCGGTTACAATGAAACAATCAAATTCGAGGAACTCGGCATTTCAACTCACAGCCTCACAAGGAGGCTGACCACATCTGGCTGGTTGGCCGCTTTCTGTTCCTTATTTCAACTCACAGCCTCACAAGGAGGCTGACAAGGACGTTATCGTTCCATCCAGACCAATATGGTATTTCAACTCACAGCCTCACAAGGAGGCTGACTGGTGACCCGGGAAAAGAGTTATGTGGTGGAGATGATTTCAACTCACAGCCTCACAAGGAGGCTGACGAGTAACAAGGAGCTGAAAAACATCATGATTAGCTATTTCAACTCACAGCCTCACAAGGAGGCTGACGCATTATCCGTGTTGGTGAGAATCCAAGCGATATATTTCAACTCACAGCCTCACAAGGAGGCTGACCATTTTTGCTCTATCCGAAGATCACTGTATGTGTATTTCAACTCACAGCCTCACAAGGAGGCTGACTGAGGAGAATCAGAGAATCTTGTGTGAAAGGGTATTTCAACTCACAGCCTCACAAGGAGGCTGACCACAAATGCGTGTGATTGTGCAATTGGCTGGAGTATTTCAACTCACAGCCTCACAAGGAGGCTGACAATTTTCATCAATTCTTCCAGCTCATTCCCGAAATTTCAACTCACAGCCTCACAAGGAGGCTGACAATCAGCAGACAGGGAAATTATCACATGTACATATTTCAACTCACAGCCTCACAAGGAGGCTGACTGATCTACATATACATCAAAGCAATTCTGGGACTATTTCAACTCACAGCCTCACAAGGAGGCTGACGACTGACACGCTATTGTGCAGTCCTCCATGATTTCTATTTCAACTCACAGCCTCACAAGGAGGCTGACAGTGTCTCCATACAGTGCATTTTTCGTCACGGAAATTTCAACTCACAGCCTCACAAGGAGGCTGACACCAGTTTTAGGTTTTTGTACACTTTTGCATCATTTCAACTCACAGCCTCACAAGGAGGCTGACCTGCCTCCGGCCCCATGATATGATGGTCTAAGCATATTTCAACTCACAGCCTCACAAGGAGGCTGACTTTCGTGGTCCCAGGATCAGGATATCGTCCATATAATTTCAACTCACAGCCTCACAAGGAGGCTGACCCATGGCTCATCCTCCTCATCTTCATCATCATATATTTCAACTCACAGCCTCACAAGGAGGCTGACAGAAACAGAAGTCATAGAGGCGGTATATGGTACCATTTCAACTCACAGCCTCACAAGGAGGCTGACAGAATCTGGACGTACTGATGATACGATCATGCATATTTCAACTCACAGCCTCACAAGGAGGCTGACACATGATACTTGCTGCACAACCTTACAAACACGCTATTTCAACTCACAGCCTCACAAGGAGGCTGACGAGTTCCTCGTTAGTGACACGATAGCACATTTTATATTTCAACTCACAGCCTCACAAGGAGGCTGACGATCACGGCTCCAGACCCATCCGGAATCATCACATATTTCAACTCACAGCCTCACAAGGAGGCTGACAGAGAGACGATATTTTGACGCACAGACAGCAGGATTTCAACTCACAGCCTCACAAGGAGGCTGACTCCTATGCTCCCGATCACAAGGTTCGGCTTCAATCATTTCAACTCACAGCCTCACAAGGAGGCTGACGTAGATGGGCGTCTCAAAGACGATAATCTCAAAACATTTCAACTCACAGCCTCACAAGGAGGCTGACGTTCATTTTCCGGCAGTCCGTCCACCAGTCTGTCATTTCAACTCACAGCCTCACAAGGAGGCTGACAATTGCTATTCAGTGCCAATGACATTCCAAGAATATTTCAACTCACAGCCTCACAAGGAGGCTGACTAATATCAAGGAAACAGAAGTACCCTTTGATATCATTTCAACTCACAGCCTCACAAGGAGGCTGACAGACGCAGAACCAGACAATAATCAGATAACAAATATTTCAACTCACAGCCTCACAAGGAGGCTGACAGAAAAGCTGGTGGACGTGGGATTCTACTGTACCCATTTCAACTCACAGCCTCACAAGGAGGCTGACATCTGAACCAGATTAGAGAGGAAGGTGCAGCCATATTTCAACTCACAGCCTCACAAGGAGGCTGACAGATGCAGCCGTTTACTTCAGACTTGGTTATTACATTTCAACTCACAGCCTCACAAGGAGGCTGACAGCAATTTCAGACAAAAACATATTTATCCAAAACTGATTTTTCTACTTATTATACATATTAGTCTTATTTTTTATTCAAATCATCATATTTTAAATTATTTTTCTTGTAAACTATATGTATTTCCTGGTGCGAATGTTCTGGAGTATTTCTGTGAACTTACCTTTCGCACTATAATATTAAGGTATCTGTAACATCAAAGCCAGGTTTTGCACCAATATGTTCTACTTTATTTTTGTACTTTTCACCCAGATAATAGAATCTTAAGCTATCCACTTCTTTATCTATGATATTCTCCAGGATATTCTTCACCTGTCTGCATTTTGTTGCGTCCATCTGGCACTCAAATACAGAATTTTGTACTCGCTGTCCATAATTAGTACACTCTTTTGCAACTTTACGCAGACGTTTTCTTCCTGCCGCCGTTTGTGTATTCACATCATATGTTATCAAAACCAGCATTATCTCACCTACTTCCAGAAAAATGGCGGATATTCATCCAAATCTCCTCTTAGGTATCTCGCCAACAGCATACTCTGAACATACGGAGCCATTCCCCATTCTATCTTCTCATCCAGAAATGGATGTTTAATAGTCTCCTGTTTTTTAGACTGCCAGGCTGATAAAAAAGCTTTTCGTCCTTCATCCGTCATAATAACCGCTTCATTTTCTTTTTTTATGAAATATTTTTCCTTCATAATTCTTTTATTGATCAGTGTCAAAACAAACCGATCTACCATAACACTTCTGAATTCTTCCATCAAATCCAGTGCCAACGACATACGTCCAGGTCTGTCTGTATGAAAAAATCCAACATATGGATCAAGACCCACTGCTTCCAGAGCAGCCCCACACATTCCTGCCAACAAAGAATATCCAAACGACAACATCGCATTAACGTTATCCAAAGGCGGCCTCTTATTTCTTCCATGAAAATAAAATTCTTCTTTCTGTTGCAGGATTAGTTCATCAAACACAGAAAAATAAACAGAAGCAGCTTCTCCTTCTAACCCTAATAATTCATCCGCACTTTCGCATCCTCTTATTTTCCCCATGCTCTGTACAAGAAACAAAGATTTCTTTTTTATAGTTTCTACATCAAGACGCAACGTATAATCTCTTATAGCTCTTTCTAAAACCCATCTGGAATTATACACTTTTCCAAGAATAAAATTTCTTGCTATATGTATACTTTCTTCTTTGTTATCGCTGATTCGGTACTGCTGTTTTCTCAATGTCACATTTCCCTTTACCTCACCGGTAACTCTGGCCAGAAACCTTCCATTTCCAGACATAAAAGAAAGATCTATATTTCTCTGTGCACACGCTCCCATAAGTGCTGGACTGGCCCCCGTATAACCAAATGTAATGATTGCCTGAAGATTATGCAGAGGAATTCTACCAATCTCTTTCTGTTCTTCCAAAACAACTACATTTTCTCCATCCAGGGACAAATACTTATTTCCAGTTGTTACATACAACGTATTCAAAAGCCTTTTCATTCTTTTTCCTCTTCCGCAATTATCCTGTCAATATACCCGGAAACAGACTTCTTTTTATTCAGAACAGGAATACAAATATCTTTCAAAGAACAGGCATTACACTTTTTGCTTGTCTTTACTTTCGGTGTATATCGCTGTTCATAATATTTATGCATTTCTGTAAATATCTTACGAACCTTTTCCCTCACTTCATCTGTGAATTCTACTTTCATGCGATGCCTTGTCTCTCCGTAAAAGATATATCCATAGGATATAGTACAACATAACATTTCTTCCAGACACATTGCCTGTGCCGCCACCTGAAGAATATCCGAATCATCTGTTTTCGGCCGTCCTCTTTTGTATTCTATTGGAACTGCCTTATAAACCCCTTCCTTCCCGGCCAGATGAATTCCATCTTTTACTTTATGAAATTCTACTACATCACATTCGCCGCTCACTCCCATTTCCCGGGAGTGAATCGGCATTGCACGTACGGTCAAAAGATCCCCTCTTTTTTCTTTCATACTTGCATCATGCGCGTTTTCATGAAGAATTTTTCCTTCGACTGTTCTGACATTTTCCTGCCACTGTAACTCTATGTAAGCCAATGCCCACTGTCTTCGGCAAAATTCAAAATGCTGGATTCCAGATAACTGAAGAAAATCTTCTTCCTTATACAAAATCAAATTCCTCCGGCTCTTTGCATCCATCTACATGCCACGAAATTTCGTAATCTGTAAATTCTCTCGGATGCTCCTTCTTAGGTTTAATCTCAAAACCTCTCTGAATTTTCCCACTGGAAACAGCAGGAGTTTTTTCATCATGCTGCCACCAGTACATTTTGCAGACTTCCATACTTCCCTCTGGCCTTGCAGAAGAAGCATCATTTTCAAATAATGTTTTTAATGCTTCTTTCAGTAATTCTGCGTCTTCCTGACTAAATCCTGTTTTTTCAGCAAGTTGAACGTTTACACTTCCCATTACTTTATATACCGCAAATCCCACTCGGTGTTTCGTGCCCATGGTGTCCGAAGCCTTACTCTCTTTTCCAGATTCACTGTTTACACTTTTAGTAATCTGCATGCTGATGATATCGATTGGCGAAAGACTGATCGCCTGATGAATGGAAACAGGTCCTCTTACGCCAAATGATACAGGAATTCCTTTAAATGCAAAGACCTGACCAAAAGCTCTGACATCCAACCACTCTCTGCAAGCAATCGCCGCACATGCGTCTCGATTCGCATTTTTCTTATTTCCCATCTGGGCTTTCAGTTCCTCACATCCATCTGCACGGTCTTTCAGACTGGTATAAGGGTCATCTGTACGATCATCTGACTGTACAAAAATCTTCTGTCCAAGATCCTGAAGTCTATTTCTTATCTTTCTTTTGATACACACGTCCGATATTTCACCATGTCCATCCATGTTGATTCTTGGACGGTTTCCATTTAATGGATCTCCATTTGGATTCGCATTATCAGCACTTACAAATAAAGCAAAATCAATTTTTCCTTTTAATTCACTCATCGTTTATTCCTCCTCTTCCTTCTCTTTGGAATCTTCCTTTTTCAGTTTCAGATCATAAGCCTGGCTGTGAAAACCAAGAAGATATAAACCATCCAATTTTTTATTATCCTTGAAACTATCTATTTCAAATAATTCATAAATATCATTTAACAGATTTTCATAAAAACGCCTCTCCGCAATCCCCAATTTATTCATATATGGCTGGATATTTTCTTCAATCACCTTCCATGTTTCAAAAGGTCTCTGGGAAAAAGTACTCATGTATCTTTTTGCATTTGTAACCCTTGCTTTATCTCCATCATCATAAGTACGATATTCAATCCGATCTGCCACTGCCAGTAAACGTCCGTATAAATAATTTCTGTCTTTTTGATTTTTATCTAATGCCACATTCCATTCCTCCATTTTTCTATCTTTTTTCACCAGCGAACATGCTAACGTTAAAACCCTTTCCCAATTTTTGCGATCTTTATATGTTAATGGATTGGACGCCTTAAGCACAGCTCTGTTCACATAATCATGCGGGATTTCGGTTCCATTCCAGATACATGGAATTAATCTTCTCGCAACTTCCGCATACATTTTCTTTCCGTTTGCGTCCGCAATCGCAAGTCCGCCTTTACTTTCTATGCCAAACAGAATCTCTGCTACATCTTTAACGCCAACCATTCCGGAAAACTCTATTCTTTCTTTACCTTTCCATTTCTCATGAATCCAGTTGCAGCTCTCATGCCATTTCTTTATATTCTCCAGATATCGCGCAGAATCCAGCGTCATCTCCTCAACCATGGACAATCTTCCCGGTGTGGCCGCATCAAAACCAAGTAAGATCATTGCGGATGTATTATCTACCTTTTTTCCATATCCTCGAAGTGCTTTGTAAAATTTTTCAGCAGTAATCGCATTTCCATCTGATATGACTTCCTCTTCAGCCTCTTCATCATCCCAGTCATATTCCGATGTGATCATTTCTGTATCTACATTCCACCTTGGCATACTCAGTCGATTAGATTCCCATGTAACAATTGCTAACGTATCAAAAAATGTTCCCTGTTTTCGAATGATCCACTTCAATGCATTATGAATCTTCTGAGATGTTTCATTTCCTACGGCAAAAGCCTCTTCCTTACTTACAAAACGTCCCCGATAAGTAAAATTCTGACTGTCATTTGACGAGATCAGTTTTGCCCCATCACCTTCATTACGGATTTTTTTTGAATGAAGATAGGAAATGGATTCCATATTTCCGGTAAGATAGCACAATCCCTTCTCTTTTTCCCGGGAGCGTACATAATCTATATAGCAATCCTGAAGTGTTCTGTCTTTCCAGCATTCATCTGTTTTTACTTCAAAAAGATCCAAATCTGACGAACGAATAATAAAACGTACAAATGCTTTCGTCTGTACAATTCCCTGAATATTTTCTTTATCATCAATCCGATTCTGTTCATCCAATTTTATAATCCTTTTCTCAACCAGATCAAAGATCAGCGTATTTTTTTTCAGGTATAAATAAATTGCCCTGACCTTCTCATGACAGTATTCTGACTCTACCCATTCTTTCAACTGGGAAATATATAATTCATGACAGATTCCATCATCTTTATAATATTTTGTATAGTCTCCAGCAAGATACCTGAGATTATCACACAAAGGATGTGGTTCCTTTCCTGCTGTACGGCTTCCTGATTTTTCTGTAACCGGTATAATTGTCAATTTATCATTAAGATCTACCAGTTCTGCATTTATAAAATTACCATCCTGATCAATGGTCACTGTTATCTGTGCAGTCACAGTGGTATGAAACGGTGGCAAAAGAACATATGGCATATCTCTCCGATACTCAATGACACCTATTTTGTCACTGTTTATCTCATACAGATCGATGAGTTCGTTTACCCAGCTCACTCTCCCACCTCCTCACTGGTAAATTCCTGCAAACCTGTGAAATTATCTTTTCCAAAAATTTTACGTTTCATTTCTCTGATGTGTCTTTTCTGGGTACATTCTTCTGGTCTTATAAATTCTATAATTCCTCCTTTCTTCATAACCGGTTTCCAGAAACGTACTGTCATTTTTTCTTTATCTTCTTCTAAAACAGCTTCGTCCGCATAAGTTATACCATGATACATAAAGCCATAATCTACTTCTCCGGTCATCGTATCATAGAAGCTCTCTCCCTCACCAAATATACAAGGCTCTTCAAAAGCCTGACACTCTCTTGTTCCAAGAAAAATATCTCTGCGTCCGCCTCGCTTCACCATCCGTTTGGCAATATTATGATGTTTATATTCATTTCTGTCTTCTTCCAGTTCTGGATGATTACAATTCATTTCAAAGTGTGCTCTCACCTGATAACGCACATCTTTCAAATACGTATAGTACGCAAGCTCATTACCTCCATTATATGCAATTGGGCGGATACCTTTTGTTTCTGTCTGAATCGGATTCATTACTCTTACCGCATCTATGATCCACATGATCGTGGGCTTCCAGTAAATACTTTCCACAATTCCACGTAAGGCCTCATATGTTGGAATATGATAACTTGTTTTTTCTCCACCAACACGCATAACAGGATCAGAAAAAAGCGCATATGGACCATATACTTCAAATTCTATCGTATTTCTATATCTTTTCATCTCTCTCACCACCTTCACATGTTGCAAAAATCCATCTTTGGTTCATCCACAACACCTACCTTTTTATCATAATATCCATCACTCAATATCCGAATTCCTTCGCTGTTTTCATATATAGCATTTCCCAGTTTTCCCTTTCTGGTTTCTGAAATACCGACCGTATATCTCTGCAATTTTCTCAGTATTTTTTTCTTCTCTACTTCCAGCCTTGCTTGTGATAATTTTTCTAGCAACTGTTCTGCTTCCATTTCATAAGGAACTACAACACTCACCTTATAATTATCAGAAATCACCTCAAACTCCTGCCCTGCTGTCTGGAAAGCCTGTGGAAGTTTTATATGCATTTTTTCTTCATGTTTTCGTTGGTATTGATTCTGACCTATCTGATTTTTTCCCAGCAAGTCTACCAATGTTACAGGTACATTGCATACTTCAACTGGAAATTTTGTTTCTGACTTTCTTAACTGTGCATGATACACCAAATAATAAAATTTTATGGCAGCTTCTGAATCCAATGCATAATTAAACTTTTTCTTATCTTGTTTAAAATCATGAAGAACTTTTTGCAAAGCAGCCTGTGCATCTTTTATTTCTCTTAAATGTTCCAGCTTTTCCGCCTTCCGGGACATCTGCACAATATAAACCGCACCCATTCTTCCCAGCTCTTTATGACGGTTACATCTTCCTGCTGCCTGAATAACATTATCAAGACCAGCTTTTGACCGGATGACACACCCGAAAGAAAAATTCACTCCCGCTTCTACTACCTGTGTACTCACACAAATAATCTTTTTTGATCTTTCTTTTAATGCGTTTCTTATTTCTTTCAGAGTATCCAGTTTATGTTGTGGGCACATATTATTACTCAGATGAAAAATCTCATATTCTTCCGTACAGCTGTCTTCCAGTTTTTGAAATACTTCGAATGCACATTTCGTAGTATTCACAATTACTAAAGTGCTTCGATATTCCTCTGTTTTTTCCAATGCAAAATCACTTAAATCTTCTGTTTCCATCCCTCCTGAGCATCTTTCTGTTTCATCGATAATCTCAACTCGTTTAAAAGCTTTTGCATATTTTTCAGATTCTCCTGACATCTCCAAACACTTACAGATATTATTTTCTTCAAGAGAAGCCAATGTCGGCTGTGTAGCGGAACATAACACCACTGTTGTCCTGCAAAACTGCGAAAGAAAATTCACAGCCAAATTAAAAAGTTCTGTGCATTTAACCGGAATCGCCTGCACTTCATCAAATATGATAATACTGTTACATAAATTATGTATTCTGCGAATACAGCTCTTCTGATCAGAAAATAACGTATTCAAAATCTGTACTGCCGTTGTTACAATAATTGGCGAATCCCAGGTCTCTGTAAGATTTCGATATTTTTCCTCTTCTCCTTCTTCACAGATCACATTACAGTGATGTTCCAACACAGCAGAAGGTAGTCCAGTTGCTTTTCGAATTTCCTCTGCATTCTGTTCCAAAATAGATGTGAATGGAGCTATATAAATAATACGATTTTTTTGTTCTTTTCTCGCATGATAAAGTGCAAACCGAAGACTACTGAGAGTTTTCCCGGCACCAGTTGGTACTGTCAGACGATATAGTTTCTGATCTGTTTCAGCCGCCTTCCGACAGGAATCAGATATCTCCTGTCGGAAACTGTTCAGCTGATTTCCGTTATCTGGATTGTTTTGAATTTCATTTTTCAAATACTCTTCAAAATTATGTATACACTTCTGCCATATTTCCTGAGTTTCTTCCTGCGAAATTCTTTTTGATAAAGGAATATCCTGAAAAAAACATGCCGTGTCCGTCCAGTCACCATCAATCAATAATGACAAGGCAGTCCGCAGATACATTCCCCGATAAAAATATCTGCTTCCATACTTTTTTCCTGAAGAATCATGATTTTTAACAAATTCATTTATCTTATTAAAGATTTCCTGATATGACTGAATTGCCTCCTCTCCGGATTTCTGCAACATTTTTATATCATAAATCTGGAAAAATTTTTCTTTGATATACTCATACTCAATCTCTTTTTTCACACGTCGTTCCTGCAGGCTCTGGCCATTTTCCAGATTAATGCAATCTTCCATTCCATGATGAAAATAAATCAATGTACTGATAAATTCCGAAACTGGCCTCTCTTTTATCAATTCAAGTGCAATTCTTCCACCAGCAGTAGAGTGATCCAGTCCATGTTTATGTACTTGATCACCTAGCTTCAGAATGTTCTTAAAATCATCCTGGTTTTCTGTGCCAAGCTTTCCTGCATCATGAAGATTTCCAGCTAATTCTACAAGGTTTTTCAATTCTGGAAGTTCACAGACATTACTTGAAAAAAAAGCAACATTTCCTGCGTGTTCCTGCATAGACTGGATTCTTTGTGTTTCATAGTCTACATGGGCCAGTGTACACTCTTCCGTTTCCGGAATACTTATCTCTTTATCTTTCATTCAGTACTCCTTGTATTATATACCTATTTTTACAGTATTTAATTTTTATTTTTTATGTATTTTTACTACATTTTATCAAGATTATAGTCTTAACGCAAGGCAGATATCGAAAAAACGTTCGTTTTTGTATCTGCCTTGCTGGCAAACCGGTAATCTTTATTCACGCGGCAGCATCAGTAAATTATCTTTCAATGTATTATTAGCAACAGAACGAACATATTTCTCCCCCTGTGAACTTACTGCTGGAATAAGATATGGATATGGTGAAATATTTACGGTAATGGTTTTAGGAAATTTTTGCAGATAGTCGTAAACTTCTGATTTCTTCCAGTATGTACTTGTCTGATCTATATAGATAGAATCAATGTCCTGTACATTTCCAGAATTACTACAGTTACGCTTCATTTTGATTTTAATTGCTTTCATGACAAAAGCCTCCTTATGATATTTTTATTGAATCTGCAGATTCATTGTTGTAATGAAAATATCATAGAAAGGGTTTACAAAAATCGAGAAATAATTTAGAATAGATGTGCTGGATGCTATTCAAATTATTTGGATTGCATTTCCTATGATGAGCTACTTAGTATTACCAGTACTAGGTAGCTCTTTTTCATTACAGCTTTATAATATTCCTTTTATCTTTCCGTGTCAATAGTTTTTAACAAATTAATAATAATATAAATATATAACTAAATGAATAACAATATAAACTCAAAAAGCAATTGAACTATTTTCAATTGCTTTTTCCTTAACAAATATATAATAATATTTTTCAACTCACAGACTTCCATCTGACACTAAATAAAGGCTGCAAAAATTATCCATTTCTGCAGCCTTTATTGTAAATTTTTCTATTTTTCAGTCTTTTTGCCTTTACTCAAACTCAATCGTACCAGGCGGCTTACTAGTAAGATCATAGAATACGCGGTTCACGCCCTTAACTTCATTGATAATACGGTTCATCACCTTATTAAGTACTGCATAAGGAATCTCTGCGGACTCGGCAGTCATGAAGTCAATGGTCTTAACTGCGCGGAGTGCTACTGCATAATCGTAAGTTCTGAAGTCTCCCATTACGCCTACGCTTCGCATATTGGTAAGGGCTGCGAAGTACTGGTTTGGCATCCAGGATGGGTCTTCTCCGTGTTCTTTTTTGTAGTCGGCGGCTGCTTTGTCGACTTCTTCACGGTAGATGTAGTCTGCATCCTGTACGATGCGTACTTTTTCTTCGGTGACTTCTCCGATGATACGGATTCCAAGTCCCGGACCTGGGAATGGCTGACGGAATACCAGTCTTTCCGGAATTCCAAGTTCAAGACCAGCTTTACGTACCTCGTCTTTGAACAGGTCACGGAGTGGCTCGATGATTTCTTTGAAATCAACGAAATCCGGAAGTCCTCCTACGTTGTGGTGAGATTTGATCACTGCGGATTCTCCACCGAGACCGCTCTCTACAACGTCCGGATAAATAGTTCCCTGTGCAAGGAAATCTACGGCGCCGATCTTCTTGGCTTCTTCCTCGAAGATGCGGATAAATTCCTCACCGATAATCTTACGTTTCGCCTCAGGCTCTGTAACACCTGCAAGCTTGTCGTAATATCTCTGCTGTGCGTTTACACGGATAAAGTTCAGGTCAAACTGACCGTTCGGTCCGAATACGCCTTCAACCTCATCACCCTCATCTTTACGGAGAAGGCCATGATCTACGAATACACAGGTAAGCTGCTTGCCGATCGCTCTGGAAAGAAGTCCTGCCGCTACGGAGGAATCTACACCACCGGACAGAGCAAGAAGAACTTTTCCATCGCCGACTTTCTCACGGATCTCTTTGATCGTGTGCTCAACAAAGGCATCCATCTTCCAGTCTCCGGCGCATTCACAGACACCAAGTACGAAGTTGGACAGCATGGTCTTTCCTTCAACTGTGTGCAGTACTTCCGGATGGAACTGGATCGCATACAGTTTCTTCTCCTCATTCTGTGCAGTTGCTACCGGACAGTCTGCAGTATGTGCAGCGATCTCGAATCCCGGTGCGGCCTGAGAAATGTAATCTGTATGGCTCATCCAGCAGATTGTTTTGTCGGATACGTTTTTGAAGATCTTGGAATCTTTTTTATCAATGAGAAGCTCTGTCTTGCCGTACTCGCTGACATCTGCTTTCTCAACTTTTCCGCCAAGGACATGCATCATGAGCTGTGCTCCGTAGCAAAGTCCAAGTACCGGAATACCAAGCTCGAATAATTCTTTCTGGTAAGTCGGTGAATCTGCCTCATAGCAGCTGTTTGGTCCGCCGGTAAGGATGATTCCCTTCGGATTCATCGCTTTAATCTTCTCAAGATCTGTCTTGTAAGAATAGATTTCGCAATATACATTGCATTCTCTGACACGTCTTGCAACCAGCTGATTGTACTGACCGCCAAAATCAATGACAATAACTAATTCTCTTTTCAAGGCTTTCCTCCTGTTGTTTATAACATCTTTAGAATCTGTTACTCATTATAAATGAGTGTATGCACTTTTACAATGCTAATTTTATCTCACGCCGGAATTTTTATTTTCTGCAAAAAAATTTCACTGTTTTTTCGCCCGCTCATCCCAGTAGACACAGTCATTTCTTCCAATTACTTCTGATGTAAACGGAGTGCCGTCATTCTTTTTGTAATGTTTTGTGGCACGGAAAACATATTTTGCGCCGACATAAACGATCGGTACGTTAAAGAACACGATCAGAATATTTCCAAGGTCAGAAAACGCCCAGAGATTTCCAAGTTCCAGTCCTGCAATATTGCAGAGGATTCCAAATGCGGCAACAAAAAGGCCGATACAACGTACAATATTGATGCAGATCTTATCCTTGCGGATACGATTTGCCGCGATTTCCGAAAAACTGATCATTCCCAGAAGGCAGGTAAACGCAAAGAGACAGAAACACAATGTCACAAGAAATGTAACGATTCCGTTCATTGCAGTTCCCGGAGTCAGCACAGCGATAGATTCCGTATATTTCGGAAGTTTATCAAGAGCCTGCCAGTTTTCCGCATCCGCACCGGTCCAGCAATGAGCCATAACTACCACAAATCCGGTAAGTGTGCAGATCACAATGGTATCCAGAAAAACTCCCAGGGAGGCGATCACACCCTGCTCACATGGGTGTTTTGCATCTGCTGCCGCCGCTGACATTGTAATAGTTCCCTGACCTGCCTCATTGGACATCAGGCCTCGTTTTACACCCTGTGCAAGAACCGTTCCAAAAACACCGCCAAAGAATGCGTCCGGCTTAAATGCTCCTGCAAAAACGCTTCCGAAGAAATATGGAATGCGGGTAAAGTTTAATATTATAAGAAGTAATACTACTACCATATAGAGCACCGCCATCACCGGCACCATCATATCTGTCCATTTGGAAACTTTTTTGATTCCGCCAAATGCGATGGCTGCTGTGAGAACTACGATCAGTGCTCCTACTATATAATAGAAGGCAGATCCGCTTGCGATGGTTGTTCCGGTTACAATCTCTGCCATACGTCCCACTGAGGAAACAACATTAAATCCCTGTGCAGGCAGACAGCAAAGGGCGTACAGAATATACAATACGGAAAGAAAAACTCCGATCCAAACTTTGTTTCCCAGAAGTTTTCTTCCATAGAAAGGAAGACCTCCTACAAATTCGTCGTCTTTTTTTTCTTTAAAAATCTGGGCAAGGACACCTTCCATATATGCCACTGCCATTCCGAAAAATGCGGAAATCCACATCCAGAACAAAGCTCCCGGGCCGCCCACTGCAATAGCACCTGTTACACCCAGAATATTTCCCGGTCCTACACGCATGGCCGAACTTAAGAAAAACGATGCCAGCGGTGAAATTCCTGTTTCAACGACACGTTTCTCGGTCATAGTCCGGATTCCTTTTTTAAAATAGGTCACCTGCATGAACCCAATCCTGAAACTGAAAAAAATTCCGGATCCAAGAAGCAGTATGATCGCAAAGGATATGTTTCCCAGAATGGGAATGCTGCTGTACCAGTCAAAATTTGTAGGAAAATCCCACAGAAAATCAGACAGTGGACCGATAAAGCTGAACACTCCGTTGATCGCCTCAAACACTCTCTCCATAGCTATTTCCTCCCTTTTTATCTGAAGGTCTCAGAATTGAATACAGACAGGCATTCCCATCCGTCACCTTTCATTTCCGCTTCAGATTTTTATGCTATGGTTTATTATACCGTATCGCCTTGCAAAAGTCCTCTTAATTTTTAGTATTTTTGAGTAAATTCCAGAATTTTCCATCCTTATGGCATTTTTCACATCCGCTTGCAGATTAGTCTGAACAAACAGTCGAGAAGTTTCGCAGGATTTTATAAGACTTTATGAGATATTTAGATTTTAATCACAGATTTTTAAAATGCTTCTCACAGTTCCATCACATTTTGACGGTATATTATTAAGCAAATAAAGCACAAAGCTTTTTCATCTTATAGATCATTACTTATTTTTCTTTTCATACTCTGCCGGGTCCGTTCCAAGACCCGGCCCTCCTTTTTTTCTGAGATATTCTCCCATACATTCCGCTCCTGATCATCCTTCCTTTTTATCTTCTTACAAACTCCCATCGTATACCATCCTTTCTTTATTCAAAAGGATCTATACCTATAATCATGGTGTCTAAATCGGACACTCTGATCACATCTGATGATCGGCATTTTACTGTTTCCCAATTTTACCCCGATTTCGTTTCATTTCACTCCGTCCAGACAAAACCTCAAAAATTCCGTAACACGCATAAACACTGATTTTAAGCACAAAAAAACACCGTCCCCGCAGCTCCCATGTCTGCAAAAACAGTGCTTTTAGTGCGTCTTCAGGGGTTCGAACCCTGGACACCCTGATTAAGAGTCAGGTGCTCTACCAACTGAGCTAAAAACGCATATTTAATTGTTTGTCTTTCGTTTGTTTCGTTCCTCAAGACATGTTGTATTATACGTTATGGTTCGGTGAAAGTCAACACCTTTTTTTAATTTTTTTTATTTTTATCTTTTTTATTTTTTGTATCTTCATTTGATGCAATTTTGTTCAGTGTTTTTTCTATTTCTGACAGCGAATTTCTGATCTGGGCTGCCTGATTGTTGATGCTGCGGTTTACACTGTTGAGATTTCGTCGGAATGAACCGGATTTTCTTTTTTTCAAGTTTTCTTTCTCCCCTTTCCCATATTCGGCAGATTCCTGGTAAGATCATGAGCCTGCGCCTGAACAAACCAAACATTTACATACCACTTTACGTTCCTCTTTTCCTTATTTATTATATGAAAACAGGCCGATCAGTTTCCCGATCAGCCTGAAAAAAATCTTATTCACAATAAATGTCGCAACCCCGCAGGGGACTTACTTGATTTGGTTAAAACTCCACAGACTTCCACCATCGGAGAACCAACACCACTGCAAGCAGTGCAGTCAACAGATCGGAAACCGCCTGAGACGCAAGCACCCCCTGATATCCTGCAACCCGAAGCGCCACATTCAGTACAATGGCAAAGATCACGCCCTGCCTGCTGACGGACAGAAGAAATGCTCCCACTGCCTGTCCTGCGGACTGGAAAGTACAGGTACTGATCAGCACAATTCCCATGAACATCATACCTGCAAGCTGCAGGCGCAGCATCAGTGCGCCGTTTTCCACAACCGCAGGGTCACTCATAAAGATCCGCACCAGCTGCGGGGCAAAAAATCCAAGTACAGCCATCAGGACAAGAGCCAGCCCGCCCTCAAACAGATAGGCAAATTTCAGCGTTCCCTTCAGTCTCTCGCGGTTTTTCGCACCATAATTGTACCCGATCAGCGGCTGCCCGCCAAAAGCAAAGCCAACAAGCACCAGCGCCGCGATCATATTGATCTTCATGACGATACCCATAGCCGCAACTTTATCATCACCGAATCCCAACAACGCACGGTTGGTAAGAGCAATCCCGATACTCTGCATCAGATTTGTCACCGACGCCGGAATCCCAATTGCAAAAACTGCTCCGATTTCCGCCCCTGAAATATGAAATCCCTTAGGGTTCACAGAGAGATTTCTGCTCTTCTTAATAAGAAACCACACGAAAAAAATATCCGTACATACATTTCCGATCACCGTAGCTGTGGCAGCACCTGCCGCACCCCAGCCAAGCCCGAAGATCATCACCGGATCCAGAATGATATTCACAACCGCACCAAGCACCGAACCGATCATGGATGCCGTCGCAAAACCTTCTGTCCGCAGCTGATTGGACGGCGTCAACGCCACAATGATAAACGGAGCGCCCAGTGCGATACAGGTATAATACTGAGAAGCATACTCCCAGGTTGCCTCACTTGCACCCAGCAACCCCAGAATAGGTCTTCGCAAAAGCATCAGAACAACGGTAACCACCACACCGCAGACAATGGCCCCATAAAAACTGAACACACTGATCCTCTTCGCATCCTCGAATTTCTTTTCCCCGAAAAGCCTGGAAATAAAAGAACTTCCGCCCAGGCCAAAAATATCTCCAAGGGCGATCATCAGCGTAAAGATCGGTGTACCCAGAGCAACACCCGCCACCAGATCCGTATTCCCGGTTCCCGCAATAAAATAAGTATCTACCATATTATAGATCAGCGAAATCACCATACTGAACACAACCGGAAGCGCCAGCTTAAAATACGCCTTCGGAATCGGATACTTTTCAAAAATCTCTTCCTGCATTTTATCGCCTCTATTTCTGTCTGATCACCATCTTGCAGATCGGATTACCCATGGAAGAAAACTTCTCCTCATACTCTGTCATCACATTTCCCTTAACCAGTTCCTCATCATGATGCAGATCAAATGTACAAACCTCCAGATTCCAGTCGGACTCCTTCACCTCTTCCAGAGAAAACTCAAATAACCCACGGTTATCCGTCTTAAATTCCACAGCCCCCTCTTTCTTCAGGACCTGCTCATATCTCTTCAGAAACTCCCTGGAAGTCAGCCTTCTCTTGGCATGACGGGCCTTAGGCCACGGGTCGGAAAAATTCAGATAAATCCCGTCAACCTCATCCTTCTCAAAAATCTCCGGTAAGAGCCTTGCATCCACACGGATAAACACAAGATTGGAAAACTTTTCCCCGGCTTCCTCAAGCTCCTCCCTCTTCTGCAGTGCCCGGAGCAGCACGCTGTCATACATCTCAATTCCAACAAAATTCCTCTCAGGATGCAGGCGCGCCATATCCATCAGAAAACGCCCTTTTCCCATGCCAACCTCAAGAAAAAGCGGTCTCTTCTCCCCAAAAACACTCTCCCACTTCCCCTTAAACCTCTCCGGCTCATCAATCACCCAGTCACACTCCAAAATAGCATCCTTCGCCCCGGGAATATTACGCAATCTCATAAACAACCTCCAATTAATCTTCTTATAATATACAACTCAAATCATAACTTTCCGCAGCCAGCAATCCCAGTCAGACACATCTATCCACCCTCTCACCAACCGCATAAACCAGAACGCCCTCATAAATATGATAAACTTTCTCATTTACCATCATTCCCAAAAATACTCATTCACAAGACGTCCCAATACTCAACTATACATGCAATTTGCCTGCTATCGCAAGCAAAAAATAAAAAAATTTATCAACCCTCAATCCAGGCAACAGCAAAACGCCTCGCCGTCCCCTTACCACCCTATCGGCACAACCTCCCACATCCCAACACCGCAGAATACAACCACAAGTCAACAACCTCCCGTCACCACAACCAAGAACTCCTTTAAAAAAAAGCCCGAGGGGTGTGCAGAGGGGCCGTGGCTTTACGGCCCCTTTGCGGTTTTCATTTTTCCCCAAAAAAGAATATATCGTCTAATAAACAAATATTCTTTTTCCGTCTTTTTTTGAACATATTTATTCAAACTTTGCAAAAAATTTAACAACTTTTTAGTTGTTTTTACCATAAAAAAGGTGTATCATATAAAAATCAATTATAAACAATAACCAAACAAGGAGGGCACTATGGAACAAATCCTAAATAAGCTTTCGGAAATCGAAGCCACAGCCAATGCCATCATGCAGGACGCTGCGCGACAAAAAAAGGCTCTCTCGGAAGAAGCAGAAAAACAGACCAGGGAATTCGATGCCGCACTTGAAAAAGAAACCGGCACTGAGATCCAGAAGATCCGTGAAGATCTGGCACGCGAGAAAGACGCCCGGATCAATGAGCTTCGCACAGAAACCGAAGACCAGCTGTCCAGGCTGGACGCCTATTACGAAGCCAATCACGAAAGTCTTTGCAGTGAGCTGTTTCAGAAAATAACAGGCATCACCGAAACCTGAAGGGAAAGGAAGTGATTCAATGGGCACTGTCCTCTCATACAGCGGACTCTCCACTAAGATCCGAGCCATGCAGAGCCGTCTTGTGACAGCTGAGCAGCTGGAAGAAATCGTTCAGCTTCCCAATGTCCCCCAGGTAACAGCCTACCTGAAACGGACTCCCGAATATCAGAATATCTGGTCCGGTCTCGATGAAAATGATCTTCACCGCGGACAGATAGAAAAACTCCTGAAGAAATCCATCTTCCTGAATTTTTCAAGGCTTTACCACTTTGCAAATCAGGAACAGCGAACGTTCCTGTCGCTTTACTCGAAGCGTTATGAGATCCGCGTCCTGAAAGAAATCATGACGAATCTCTTTGACCACCGGGACACCGATCCCGTAGATATTTCTCCCTACCGCGATTTTTTCAGACATCATTCCAAGCTGGACATTGACAGGCTTACCGCCTGCACCAATATGGATGAATTCATTGCGGCACTGAAGGGAAATGATTTTTTTATTCCGCTGTCTCAGGTCAACGAACGTGGAAATGCCACGCTTTTTGACTTCGGCATGGCACTTGACCTTTCGTATTTTTCACAGATCTGGAATGTGCGGAAGAAGCTTTTCAAAGGTAACGATCTGAAACAGATCACCAAGGCTTACGGTGAAAAATTCGATATGCTGAACCTGCAGTTCATCCAGCGCTCCAAACGCTGCTTTCAGATGGAACCGGCTGCTATTTACGCATTGCTGGTCCCCATGAACTACAAGCTCCGCAAAGAGGAGATCACCACCCTTGTGGAGGCCCCTACACCAGAAGAGTTCCGTCGTATCTTCAATGGAACTTATTATGGTAAGAAATACGAACAGCTGACCGTTGCCAGTCTGGAAGAATTTTATAACTATATTCTTCGTAGCATACTGGAACAGGAAGCACGCAAGGATCCCTATTCCGTAGCAGTCATCTATTCCTATTTATATCACAAAGAACATGAAGTCAACCGTCTGACCATTGCCCTTGAATGCGTGCGCTATGGCGTGGACCCAGAACAATCCCTGCGTTATATACGCAACGGTTAATAACCAGGAGGTAGCAACGTGATTGAAAAAATGAATTTTCTAAGCATCACCGGTCCGAAGGCAGATATCGACCGGGTTGTAAACACCTACCTGTGCAAGTACGAAATTCATCTGGAGAACGCACTCTCTGAACTGACCACAGTAGAAAACCTGACACCTTTTCTTGAGGTCAACCCTTACAGAGATGCGCTGAATTCCATCAATGCCATTTATGAAGAGCTGAAAAGCCCTCCTGCCGCTTCCGGCGAAAGTCCTGGTATTGAAAAAGCACTTTCCACAGTAAAGGAGATCCGCTCTCAGGCGGATCAGCTCCAGCAAGAACAGGCAGAATTGGAAGAGAAATGTTCTTCACTGGAAGAATCTCTGCGTATCATACGTCCATTCCGAAATATCAATTATGATATTTCCTCTATCCTGCATCTGAAATATATTCATTTTCATTTCGGACGTATCGAAAAACAGTATTATGAGAAATTCAAGAAATATATTTACGACAATCTGAACACCATCTTCCTCAAATGCGATGAAGACGATCAGTATGTCTGGGGCGTCTACTTTGTGCCGAAGCATGAGGCTCGTAAGATCGATGCAGCTTACGCTTCCATGCATTTTGAGAAGATTTTTGTGCCGGATAATTACACCGGAACAGCGCATCAGGCTTTTTCCACCGTGAGCAGCCAATACGAAGAAGCCATGAAACACCTGGAAACACAGAAGCAAAAATACCAGCGATTTCTCTCAGATAAAGCTGAAACCATTGTTTCTGTCAGAAATACACTTCGACAGTTTTCCAGAAACTTCGATGTACGAAAAGCTGCTGCATGTACCGGAAAACATGAGAATTTTTACATTCTCTGCGGTTGGATGACAGAAGCCGACACGAGGGCTTTTCAGGCGGACATCGCTTCTGATGAGAGGATCTTCTGTCTGGTTGACGGAGAAGATACCTCCACACTGGAACATGACCCAAGCCATCAGCCGCCAACCAAACTGAAAAATCCAAAACTTTTCAAACCATTTGAAATGTACGTAAAAATGTACGGACTTCCTGCTTACGGTGAAATGGACCCCACCTGGTTCGTTGCCATCACCTACTCCTTTATCTTCGGAGCCATGTTCGGTGATGCAGGACAGGGGCTCCTGCTCTTTATCGGAGGATTGTTCCTGTACAAACGGAAACATATCGATCTTGCCGGAATCATCAGCTGCGCCGGAGTCTTTTCCACATTCTTCGGCCTGATGTTCGGAAGTGTCTTTGGATTTGAGGATCTCATACCTGCTTTGTGGCTGCGGCCCGTAGACAGTATGACGACCATACCTTTTATCGGAAAACTGAATACCGTATTTATCGTTGCCATCGGCTTCGGCATGGGAATCATCCTCATGTGCATGGTTTTCAACATCATCAATTCCTTTAAGATGCACGATGTTGAAAAAACCTGGTTCGACACCAACGCAGTGGCAGGACTTGTATTTTATGGTTCCGCAGTTCTCTGCATCGGACTTTTTGTATCCGGGCATGCAGTTCCTGGCGGTGCAGTTCTTGCCATTATGTTCGGTTTACCGCTGCTTCTTATTTTCTTCAAGGAGCCGCTCACAAACCTGGTAGAGAAAAAAGCCGAGGTTATGCCAAAAGAAAAAGGCATGTTTATCGTACAGGGTATCTTTGAACTGTTTGAGGTTATCCTGAGCTACTTTTCCAATACACTCTCCTTCGTGCGTATCGGCGCTTTTGCAGTCAGCCACGCAGCCATGATGGAAGTTGTACTTATGCTTGCGGGTGCGGAGAACGGCAGTCCAAACTGGATCGTCATCATTCTCGGAAACCTGTTTGTATGCGCCATGGAGGGCCTGATCGTAGGTATCCAGGTACTCCGTCTGGAATATTACGAAATGTTCAGCCGTTTTTACAAAGGCAGCGGCCGGAAATTCGAGCCGTTCTGCTCCAAAAACAAATAAAATGCCAGAGTCAGAACTCCTTCTGATCCAGGCAGCCAATTAAACGAATATTAAGGAGGTCATCATCATGACAGTCATTACACAGATCACAATCGCAGTTGCACTTGTACTCAGCATCATTCTTCCATTTGGTTATTATCTTCTCGGCGAAAAAAGCCGTGGCCGCTACAAAACAGCACTTGGTGTCAATGCCTTTTTCTTCTTCAGTATCATGCTTGTCGCCATTGCCGTAACATTTGCAGGCGGAGCTTCCGTACAGGCTGCTACAGGCGCTGACGCAGGCCTTGCAACAGGTATGGGTTACATCGCAGCAGCACTCGTTACCGGACTTTCCTGTATCGGTGGTGGTATTGCCGTTGCCAGTGCGGCAAGCGCAGCCCTTGGAGCAATCAGTGAGGATCAGAGCATCCTTGGTAAATCTCTTATCTTCGTAGGTCTTGCCGAAGGTGTTGCTCTTTATGGACTGATCATCTCCTTCATGATCCTGGGTAAACTTTGATATGAAAATGTATCTGATCAGTGACAATATTGATACTCTGACAGGAATGAGACTGGCCGGTGTAGAAGGTGTGATCGTCCATGAACACGACGAGCTGAAAGAAGCCCTGGAACGCACCATCGCAGACAAAGAGATTGGAATCATACTCCTGACCGAAAAATTCGGCCGGGAGTTTCCTGAGATCATCGATGATGTCAAACTTCATCATAAAACACCTCTCATCATTGAAATTCCTGACAGACATGGTACCGGCCGCAGGCCCGATTTCATTACTTCTTATGTAAACGAGGCCATCGGATTAAAATTATAGGCAGGTGATATTATGACAATTGAAGAGAAGCTTACGCACTTCTATGACACCTCCGTGGAAGAAGCCCGCCGTCAGGCGGAAAAAGATGTACAGGAGCACAAAGACTCCCTGGATGCCGCACTGGAGGAACATAAAAAAATGTCTCTGGAAAACGCCGCCAGCTCCCGCAAAGCCGAGATTGCAAACGCAAAGCGCGAGATCAACAAGGCACTTTCCGCAGAGCAGCTTCACATCCGGCGTGACTGGACTGCCAGACAGAGCCGCTTAAAAGAAAAACTTTTTGCTGAAGTCCGGGAACAGATCCTGAAATTCATGGAATCTTCCCGTTATGAAGAATATCTTTGTACAAAAATTGAAGAAGCTGTCTGCTTCGCGGAACACGATGAGATCCAGATCTATCTTTCAAAAGAAGATGAACCTCGTCTGAAATCTCTCACTGTAAAAACCGGCTTTCCGCTGAAGCTTTCCGACGAGTCCTTTATCGGCGGAATCAAGGCGATCATCCCTGAAAAAAACATCCTCATAGACAATTCCTTTGAGGAAGGTTACCAGGCAGCTTACAGAGAATTCAAATTTGACGGAGGTCCAGCACATGAGTAAAACAGGTATTATCTACGGTGTTAACGGTCCTGTTATCTACTTAAAGGGCGACACCGGATTCAAGATCTCCGAGATGGTCTATGTAGGCCCTGAAAAACTGGTAGGCGAAGTCATAGGTCTTAAGAAACATATGACCACCGTACAGGTTTTTGAGGAAACTACCGGACTGAAACCCGGAGAAACCGTGATCGGAACAGGAGACGCCATTTCCGTTCTCCTTGGTCCGGGAATCATCCACAATATTTTTGATGGTATCCAGAGACCTCTGGCAGAGATTGCACAGGCCTCTGGAAAATATATTTCCCGTGGTGTCAGCGTTGACTCTCTTGACACCGAAAAAAAATGGGAAACACACATTACAGTAAAAGAAGGCGATGTCATCGGCGCAGGTACGGTTATCGCCGAGACACAGGAAACCGCTTCTATCCTTCACAAGTCCATGGTTCCGCCGACGATCACACACGGAACTGTTATCCATGCCGTTCCTGACGGAGCTTATACGGTTCTGGAACCCATCGTTACCGTTCGTCTTGATGACGGAACTGAAAAAGAACTGGCACTTGCACAGAAATGGCCGATCCGTGTGCCGAGACCGACCTACAAACGTTTCCCGGCAAGCGTTCCGCTTCTTACCGGCCAGCGTATCCTGGATACTCTTTTCCCGATTGCCAAGGGCGGCACTGCTGCTGTTCCGGGAGGATTCGGAACCGGAAAAACCATGACCCAGCACCAGATCGCCAAGTGGTCTGACGCAGATATCATCATCTACATCGGCTGTGGTGAGCGTGGAAACGAGATGACACAGGTTCTTGAGGATTTCAGCAAACTGATCGACCCGAAATCCGGAAACCTGATGATGGACAGAACCACCCTGATCGCCAACACTTCCAACATGCCGGTTGCAGCCCGTGAGGCTTCCATCTACACCGGCGTTACCCTTGCA
The DNA here is from genome assembly GCF_013317245.1 of Blautia sp. MSK.20.85. Taxonomy (NCBI): domain Bacteria; kingdom Bacillati; phylum Bacillota; class Clostridia; order Lachnospirales; family Lachnospiraceae; genus Blautia; species Blautia sp. MSK.20.85. Next base: position 5,484 of record NZ_JAAIUN010000019.1, on the reverse strand, counting down.
GAATATTACCGTGATATGGGTTACGACGTAGCGATCATGGCAGACTCCACATCCCGATGGGCTGAGGCTCTCCGTGAGCTTTCTGGACGTCTGGAGGAAATGCCTGCAGAGGAAGGTTTCCCTGCATATCTGGCAAGCAAACTTTCCGCCTTCTATGAGCGTGCGGGAATGATGCAGAACCTGAACGGAACAGAAGGTTCCGTCTCCATTATCGGTGCGGTTTCCCCTCAGGGCGGTGACTTCTCCGAACCTGTCACTCAGAATACCAAGCGTTTTGTCCGCTGCTTCTGGGGACTGGACAAGGCCCTCGCCTATGCCCGTCACTTCCCTGCGATCCAGTGGCTGACCAGTTACAGCGAATATCTGGAGGATCTGACTCCCTGGTACAGAGAGCATGTTTCCCCGAAATTTGTCTACGACAGAAACCAGATCATGGCGATCCTCAATCAGGAAAGTTCTCTTATGGAAATCGTAAAACTGATCGGAAGCGACGTTCTTCCGGATGACCAGAAACTGACACTGGAGATTGCCAGAGTCATCCGTCTGGGCTTCCTGCAGCAGAACGCTTTTCACCAGGAGGACACCAGTGTCCCAATGGAAAAACAGTTCCTGATGATGGAAACCATCCTTTATCTCTACGAGAAATGCCGTGCCCTTGTAAACCGTGGCATGCCGGTTTCCGTACTGAAAGAGGATAATATCTTCGAACGTATCATCGCCATCAAATACGAAGTTCCAAACAAAGAACTGGAACGTTTTGATGAGTATCATAAAGATATCGACCGCTTCTACGACAACGTACTGGAAAGAAACGGTTAAAGGAGGGATCAGTTTATGGCAATCGAATATCTTGGCCTGAGTGAAATAAACGGCCCTCTTGTTGTCCTTGAGGGTGTCAAAAACGCATCTTACGAGGAGATCGTGGAATTCCACATGGAAGACGGCACACAGAAGATCGGCCGTATCGTGGAAATCTATGAAGACAAGGCTGTTATCCAGGTTTTTGAGGGAACTGATAATATGTCCCTCGGCAATACACACACACGTCTTACCGGACATCCTATGGAGATCGGGCTTTCCCCGGAGATCCTGGGACGTACCTTTAACGGTATCGGCCAGCCCATTGACGGACTTAGCGAGATCACACCGGAAGTCAGCCTGAATATCAACGGACTTCCACTGAACCCGGTAACCCGTGAATATCCGCGAAACTATATCAACACCGGCATCTCCGCCATCGACGGACTGACCACCCTGATCCGCGGCCAGAAGCTGCCGATCTTTTCCGGAAACGGTCTTCCTCATGACAAGCTGGCTGCACAGATCGTTCAGCAGGCTTCCCTTGGCGCAGACTCCGATGAGAAATTCGCTATTGTTTTTGCAGCAATGGGCGTTAAATACGACGTAGCCGAATTCTTCCGCAGGACCTTCGAGGAAAGCGGTGCTTCCGACCACGTTGTAATGTTTCTGAACCTTGCCAACGACCCGGTTGTAGAGCGTCTTCTGACACCGAAGATTGCCCTCACTGCTGCTGAATATCTTGCTTTTGAAAAAGGCATGCACATCCTGGTTATCCTGACTGACATCACCTCCTTCTGCGAGGCTATGCGAGAGGTTTCCTCCTCCAAAGGTGAGATTCCTTCCCGAAAAGGTTATCCGGGATATCTGTACAGTGAACTGGCAACTCTTTACGAGCGTGCGGGAATCGTCCGTGGAGGCACCGGTTCTGTAACCCAGATCCCGATCCTGACCATGCCAAACGACGACATCACCCACCCGATTCCTGACCTTACCGGATATATCACCGAGGGCCAGATCGTACTGGACCGTCAGCTTCATGGACAGGCGATCTACCCGCCGATCAACGTTCTGCCGTCCCTGTCCCGTCTGATGAAGGACGGTATCGGTGAAGGCTTCACACGTGCCGACCATCAGGATGTTGCCAACCAGCTCTTCTCCTGCTACGCAAAAGTAGGCGATGCAAGAGCCCTGGCATCGGTTATCGGCGAAGACGAGCTTTCTCCGCTGGATAAGCAGTACCTTGTATTTGGAAAAGCTTTTGAGGCAGAGTTTGTGGGACAGTCTGAGACAGAAAACCGAAGCATCATTGAAACTCTGGATAAAGGCTGGGAACTTCTGGGACTTCTCCCAAGAGAAGAACTCGACCGTATCGATACCAAAGTTCTGGATCAGTATTACAGAGAAACCGTCCGTTAGTGAGGTGATTTTATGGATCCGAATACCTTTCCCACCAAGGGAAATCTCATACTTGCAAAAAATTCTCTGGCCCTTTCCAGACAGGGCTATGAGCTTATGGACAAAAAGCGTAATATCCTGATCCGTGAAATGATGGAGCTGATCGACCAGGCAAAGGATATCCAGACCCAGATCGATGAGACTTTCCGCACTGCCTACGCTGCTTTGCAGAAAGCAAACATGGAGATCGGAATCGCTTTTGTAGATCAGATCTCCCATACCGTTCCTGTAGAAAATTCCATCCGGATCAAGACCAGGAGTGTCATGGGAACTGAGATCCCGCTTGTGGAATACGATAAAAAAGCCGGCAATACTCCTACCTACGCCTACTACAGCACCAAGCTGTCCCTGGACGAGGCCAAAGCCGCCTTCGAGCGTGTAAAAGAGCTATCCATCCAGCTCTCCATGATCGAAAATGCAGCAATCCGTCTTGCCACCAACATCAAGAAAACACAGAAGCGTGCCAACGCCCTGAAAAACATCACCATCCCCAGATATGAAACTCTCACCAGAGATATCACTAATGCTCTGGAGGAAAAAGAGCGCGAAGAGTTTACACGTCTGAAGGTGATCAAACGTATGAAACAAAACAGTTAATTACAATTACCTCCTGTAATAAAGTGAATACTACACATTACAGGAGGTTTTTTATCAGGCATCAGTTTTATTTTTCTATTTTTTCAGGAAGGATACCATTTTATGATTCTAAAGAAAAAACTTTTTAAAACTTTTCTTTTTGAGTTATTGGTAATGGCATTTATTCCTATCATTCTGTTTACTGCTTATGTACATCACAGTATATTCAAAAAGTTTAATAATAACTTGAATGAATTACAAAAAAGTTATTTTTTCACAGCCAGTTCAAATTTCAAAAAAACTCTGGATAATGCCGTGGAAACCGCAATGTTCATAAGCGAAGATAACCGGGTACGAAATTACATTACCTGGCAAAGTCAGAATGCCATTACCTCTACAGAATTCATGCAAACAGAATATGATATAAAAAAACAGCTAAACACTTTTATGGGGACAAACAGTGCCATTGATTCCATTTATATTTATAACGAAAATGCCGGCAAAATTCTTAATTCTGGAATTGGCACCATTGATGTCAAACATTTTCATGACACATCGTGGCTGGAAGATTATAAAAGTATCCATGATTCATTAGGAGTTCATATTCTCCCGGAACGAACTCCCTGTGAGCCAGAGTATTCTTATATCCCGGACGATTTTCCTACTATTATTTCCGTTGCTGTCCCGATCACAATCAACAGCCACCCAAAATGTAATGCTTTGGTTCTCATTAATATAAAAAAAGAAAATCTTCTGGACACAAGCAATACCCAAGACTATTCCTATATTATTTATACAGCTGAAAAGAACATTATCGCTTCCTACTACACCTCTCCTGAAGATGCCAAACTTTACAAAAAAATTATGGATGAAAAACAATCTGAAAGCTCTTTTCAGCTCTTTCAGAGTTCACCTGTTTATTATGCCAGCTATAAAACCCTTGCAAATCTCCATATTACATACAGCCTTTTTACCACCGACGACCAATTGTCCCGGTCTTTACGTTCTATGGAGTACTTTATTCTGATATTACTGAGTATTTCCATTTTGCTCTGTATATTTATGGCTTATCGGCTCGCACTGAAATATTGCGTTCCGATTATAACCATTTCCAATGATATACAGGAATTTATTCCTATGGAAAAAAGCAACGGTAACATAAAAGATATCTCCACTGCAGTAACTACTCTCACTCATAAATATCATGAATTAAAAGAGAAAAACATTTCTTCTCTTGACACACTTTTTCAGCCGTTCCTTTCAGGTGACCCGCAAGAAAATAACCGTTTCTTCTGTGTTGTTGCTTCCATCGATGACTACATAAAAGTATCCTCGAAAAAAACACCTTCCGAGATCAATGCTTTCAAAAAAGGACTCATCCAGGCAACCTCTACAGAATTCTCCGAAAAAGTGCTTCAATGTAAAGGACTTATTTTTGATAATGACCGATTTGTTCTGGCATATCTCTGTCAGCAGAAAATTACCTCTTCCGAGATTATTACACTGGTTAATACTATGAATCGCCAAACCGATTCCGGAATTACCATCTCTGCAGGCGTTGGAAATATTTATGATATGCCTAAAGATCTTCTTCAATCTTATATTGAAGCGAATGAGGCAGTCAATTATCGTTTTTCTCTTGGAAAAAAATGCGTAGCATTTTATGATGAGGTTGTATCCAAAAGAGAACGATGCAAGATAAAAATCCCCAAAATTTCAAAAATGTATCCCCAGCTCACTATGGAAGAAATTACAGAACAGTTTCAAAATTATTTTGAGCAGCTCAGTTCCAAACTCCTGATTGATGAAAACACAGAGCTGGAATATATTTTTCCTGTGATCAGTGACCTGTCACTGTTTTTATCCAACAACGGACTCTCCATTAATGACATTACACACAGTGAAGAACCTGTTTATATTTCGGTATCAAAATTCGACACATTTGACGAGATCTGTCAATACTTATGTAATATCTGTTCAGAATTTTCTAATGCTTTAAAAAATCTGAATAACGATACCAATAGATATATCTCTCAGATCAACGAACTTATCCAAACCGATTATGCCAATCCTCAGCTCGACATCGCCATGGCCGCTGAAAAAATAGGAATCAGCTATTCCTATATATGTAAGATTGTAAAAGAAAGCAAGCAATCTTCCTTCACGATCCTTTTGAATCATTACCGCATCGAAACTTCAAAAAAACTGCTTCTCACTACCAACCACTCTATCAAGCAGATTGCCGAAGAAGTAGGTTATATAAATGACCAGAGTTATTCCCGATATTTCAAAAAATTTGAAAATATGACTCCCGGGAAATACCGAACACTAAATCTTCTAAATAAATAACGTCATACAAAAAAGGGCCTAAACGCCCTTTTTTGTTGCATTAATCACATTTCCACTATTTGACGCTTTATTATAGAAATTAATTGTTTTATATATATTGCACATTTTTTCTATATTTTCATTGTATCTTTTGTATGCATTGCTCGTTATGATTGTTTTTTCTCCAAAACAATTGTATCTTTTTGCTCAATGCAATGCTATTCTTGTTTCATAAACAAACGAAAACGCCAAAGATCGATCAGGTGTAATGAATATTACGGTGCGGCAGAGCCGCCAGTCCGGTGTGGCGAGAGCCACCTGTCC
>NZ_JAAIUN010000110.1:0-404 GCF_013317245.1 Blautia sp. MSK.20.85 | reverse complement strand
GAAGATAAAAGTCCATTTGGAACGTATCTTTTGATTGCACTGGTTGCAGTCGGAGCTGCGGCAGGAGGATATTACTTCAAAGTCTATAAACCAAAACATGAATATGATGACGAGGATGAGATGGAAGAGGATGAAGATGAATCCGAAGATTCAGAGTCAGAAAAACGGGAAGTAGATGATGCAGATGAGCAGGAAGAAAGTACAGAACCGGAAATCCTGAGAGATGAAGATTTTGACGATAATGTGCTGGAAGATGAAGAAGAGGAGCAGGAGTAAATGAAATTAGTGATTGCAGAAAAGCCATCGGTTGCGATGGCACTGGCTTCGGTACTGGGAGCCAGAACAAGAAAAGATGGCTACGTGGAGGGAAACGGTTATATCGTTTCCTGGTGCGTAGGACATCT
>NZ_JAAIUN010000109.1:0-407 GCF_013317245.1 Blautia sp. MSK.20.85 | reverse complement strand
GGCAAGTTTGGTTCTCGTTCGATAGCACTACTGTGCTAAGCATAAGCGAGCTATCCCCGTGTGTCCCACGGTTGTGTTATGTTAATGTCATGCAATTACCAAACGCATTCCCTCATTTCTGATATTTATCGCCGCATTTACATCTCTATCATGATGGGTTCCGCACTGCGGGCAATCCCACTCTCTCAGGGCAAGATTTTTCGTTTTTGCATTTTTGTAACCACAAACAGAACAGGTCTGGCTGCTTGCAAAAAATCTATCCACCTTCACAAGCTTCTTACCCTGTTTCTCCAGTTTGTATTTCAAAAATGTTGTGAACATTCCCCAGCCGTTATCTGAAACAGATTTTCCAAAATTCAGCGACTGTGACATTGCTTTCATATCCAAATCTTCTATACATACACAAT
>NZ_JAAIUN010000018.1:0-64828 GCF_013317245.1 Blautia sp. MSK.20.85 | reverse complement strand
CGCACGTACGGATCTGTGAGGGGCTAAGATTGAGAGGTCTTAGTCTACTCGACTGTGGAGAATATTGTAAAAAGAGAAGTGAAGGATGGCTCCATTATTCTGATGCATGACAGTTTTCCCACTTCTGTGGAGGCAGCTCTGGAGATCGCGGATATGCTTATGGAAGCGGGGTATGACCTGGTGACAGCGGATCAGCTGCTGGTGACGTAAACAGTAACGGAACATCCTCTTTGCCGCAGAGCAGAAACAATTGCTTTTTTGTGTGCAAACAGGTAAAATTATAAAAATAAGAATCGATCAGCTGCCGGAGCAGAACCGGCGGCAGTTTTTTACAGAAATTACAGGAGTGAAAACCATGGACTTATTTGAATATGCAAAATCAAAAACTCTGGACCAGGAGTCTCCCCTCGCATCCAGACTGCGTCCGCGAACACTGGATGAGGTGGTAGGGCAGCAGCATATCGTCGGAAAAGACAAATTGCTGTATCGTGCCATTAAGGCAGATAAGCTGACATCTGTTATCTTTTACGGCCCTCCGGGAACCGGAAAGACTACCCTTGCAAAAGTCATTGCCAATACTACAAGCGCCAGTTTTACCCAGATCAATGCAACCGTAGCGGGCAAGAAAGATATGGAAGCAGTTGTAAAACAGGCTCAGGATGATCTTGGCATGTATGGGAAAAAGACCATTCTGTTCATTGATGAGATCCATCGTTTCAACAAGGGACAGCAGGATTATCTTCTTCCTTTTGTGGAGGATGGAACGATCATTCTGATCGGAGCTACAACGGAGAATCCATATTTTGAGGTAAACGGAGCGCTTCTTTCAAGATCCATCATTTTTGAGCTGAAAGCTCTGGAAATACCGGAAATAAAAGAACTGATCCTGCGTGCAGTTAATGATCCGGAACGTGGAATGGGAAGCTACGGTGCGGTGATCGAGAAGGATGCCCTGGAATTTCTGGCAGATATGGCAGGAGGAGACGCCAGAAGCGCCTTAAACGCCGTAGAACTGGGAATTCTCACCACACCCCGTGATTCGGACGGTAAGATCCATCTGACCCTTGAGGTGGCTTCTGAGTGCATTCAGAAGCGTGTTGTACGTTATGACAAGAATGGAGATAACCATTACGATATTATTTCTGCCTTTATTAAGAGTATGCGGGGCTCAGACCCGGATGCGGCAGTTTATTATCTGGCAAAAATGCTTTATGCAGGAGAAGATGTGAAATTTATTGCAAGAAGGATCATGATCCTGGCCTCTGAAGATATCGGAAATGCGGATCCTCAGGCACTCTGTGTGGCAACGGCAGCAGCGCAGGCAGTGGAACGTGTGGGAATGCCGGAATCCCAGATCATTCTTTCGCAGGCAGTAACATACATGGCCTGTGCGCCCAAGAGCAATTCTGCAGTAAATGCCATACAGGAAGCCATGCGCTGCGTGAAGGCGAAGAAGACAACCGTTCCGGTGCATCTGCAGGATGCCCATTATGGTGGCCACGAAAGTCTGGGTCATGGTATCGGATATAAATATGCCCATGATTATCCGAATCACTATGTAAAACAGCAGTATCTGCCATCAGAAATCGAAGGAGAACATTTTTACGAGCTCAGTGATATGGGATATGAAAAGAAACTGAAAGAGCATATGAAGAAGATCCACGAAGAAGCGGAATAAGAGAATCTATGTGAGAATGAAAATGGAGGAGCTTTTCAGAGAAGCTCCTCCATTATTTTGTCGTAGACGTTCTGATATTTATAAGGCCAGCTTTCACATACGGACTGGGCCGCAGCAAGATTGGGAACTTTGATGCTGAGATCAACAATACTGACACCGCCTTCGATAATCCGCAGGCGGACAGAGTAACTGCCCTCCTTGGTGGGGTAATAATCCGCAGGAGTGAGAAGATGTTCCTCAATTTTGCAGTGCAGGGAATTGAGATATTCCTCGACTTCTTTCTTAATGTCAGAAGAGAGTTCTCTGGAAAAATATTTCAGCGTATTTTTTCCTTCTTCAGTCAGTCGGTAATACGTGCGGTTGGACTGGGAAGACATTTCCACAAGATCTGCCTCCACCAGTTCGGAAACAGCCTGCTGAAGCTGAAAATAATTGGTATATTTCCGGTCCAGGATAAAATCTGTGATCTGTGAGTTAGTGAGATCCCCTTCGGAATTCTGAAGCATGTATAAAATGATAAGTTTGTAGGTTGTAAAAGGTGATGCCATAAGAATCCTCCTTTTTACTGGCTTTTTGAAAGAACCTCAAGGGCTTTTCCCTGAAAACTTTCTTTTTCTTTCATCCGGTGATGAAGAAGATTTAAAACTTCACGTTTGCGGCTGGCCCATAAAGGTGCGATCAGCAGATCTTTCGGGCCGTCCCCTGTTACACGGTGGATCACGATATCCGGTCTGAGATGTTCCAGACAGTCAATGACAAGGTTCAGATACTCGTCCCGTTCATAAGTGCGGAAAAGACCGGCTTCATGATCAGCGGCAAGATCTGTACCACGCAGTACATGAAGAAGCTGCAGCTTGATCCCCTGGATATCCATGGCGTTCAGATAAGCCATTGTTTCCAGGATATCCTTCCTGCTTTCGCCGGGAAGCCCCAGGATGGTGTGGACGATCACTTCGATGCCGCCTGCGCGGAGATTTTTTACTGCGGTATCAAAACAGGACAGTGGATAGCCGCGCCGTATATATCTGGCGGTATCTTCATGGATAGTCTGGAGTCCCAGCTCCACCCACACCGGTTTGATCTGGTTCAGGGAATAAAGAAGCTCCAGTACATCATCTCCCAGACAGTCCGGTCTGGTACCAATGGACAGTGCCACGATATCCGGATGGGAGATGGCTTCTGTGAAGATCTTACGCAGGTGTTCCACAGGAGCGTATGTGTTTGTATATGCCTGAAAATAGGCGATATATTTATGAATCGGGCGTTTGGAAGAGAGACTTTTGATCTGTGTGTTGATCTGCTCTGTAATGGAAAGAGCGGCGTTTGCTGCAAAATCTCCGCTTCCGCCCTGGCTGCAGAAGATGCAGCCTTTTTTGCCCAGGGTGCCGTCACGGTTGGGACAGGACATGCCGCCGTTTAATGCAACCCGGTAGACCTTTTCGCCGTATCGCTCCCGGAGCATATAGTCCAGAGAGTGGTAAGGCTTGTCGTTCCAGCGTTTCATTATGCCTCTTTCAGTTCGTTTTTCTCTTCGTCGTTTTCGTCGTTTTCATCTTTCGGTATATAGTTATCGAAGATCTTTACAAAGATCTTTGATTTCCAGTAGGCCAACGTGGAAAATCCCATCAGAATAAAAAGCATGATCAGGATGGATGTAAACTGTGCGTAGCTCACATAAGCAAAAAGCCACATCAGAAGGAGCGGAGACGCAGAGATCACAAGCATCAAAAGTGTCAGCGGAAGATGGCGGACGGACATCAGGAATGCATTTACAAAGGTATTTTTGACGGAATTAAAAAATTTGGCAAGGATCGGATAAATGTACAGAAGGATCATAGCATAGATCAGGGCAAATGCGATAAATAAACTGAAAAGTCCCTTGTACATGGCTCCGCTTCCGGCTTTGGCGATCCGAAGATCGATAAACAGAACAGCAGCGGTGAGGAGCATGATGATATTGATGATGGTCGCCTGTTTGAAGTTCTGTTTGAATGAGCGGAAAAAGCTGCGGGCAATATAAGATTCTTCGTCTCTTGCCATCTTCAGTGTGACATAGTAGAGAGCTGTTATGGAGGCGCCTGCGGTGACAACCGGAATACAGCAGAGGATGCACAGAAAATTCAGAAGAAGCAGGTCTGCTACGCGTCCCATGAACACGAAGAATTTGTTGTCCATGTTGAAAAAACGATTCATTTGATAAGTCTCCTTTTCTTTTGGATATTATTTTAAGTATACCCAATCACAGCAGAAAAAGCAAATCCCAAATGTTTTCCGGGGCAATGGAAATGGGAAAATCATGTGTCCGCCATAGAAAGACAAAATAGCGAAATAGTTTATTAAATTTCCTTAAAAGGCTTGCCTATCACGATTTAGAGTGTTAAAATATCAGTATTGTATCAGACGAAAATTATGTATTTTAAAGGAGCGTAACAATGAGCAAAAAAATCAGGACGGAGGCTGTGGATCATCTGTTTGAAGCGATCCTATGCCTGAGGGACAAGGAAGAGTGTTATACATTTTTTGAGGATGTTTGCACCATCAATGAGCTGCTTTCTTTATCTCAGCGCTTCGAGGTAGCCAAGATGCTTACCGATAAGCGTACATACCTTGATATTTCCGAGAAGACAGGAGCTTCCACAGCTACGATCAGCCGTGTGAACCGTTCCCTGAACTATGGAAATGATGGTTATGAGATGGTATTTGCACGTATGAAGAAGAATAACGAAGAGCAGGGTGGCGAAGCAGAATAGGACTTATGCCCATGCCGTGAATGATAACGGATAATGCTATAACGTAAAAAGAGACAGGCGATCATGCGTCTGTCTCTTTTCTTCATGCGCCTGGCGGCACACGTTTCCGACCGGATGTAAGAGCCGGATATTATTTGCCTTTTTTTGAGGAATCGGTATCTTTTGGAGAATTCATGTGGTCGATCATATTTTCGATGATCATTTTTTTCATGTATACGTCGAAGCTCAGCAGGCAGATAAAAGAAAACTGATGAAGGAATTCCTTATCTTCCGGATCAGCATCTTCGAATATTTCTCCGGCGCTTTTGAACCGGCGCATGAGATCTTTTTCCAGGTAACGGATCTGAGTCTGTTCCATACTGAAAACTTCCTGATAGATATAAGTCATATCTTTCTCAGTCATGGATTTGAAATATTTATCCGTGATCGGCCCGAGAAGAGTCTGGATGTCACTGATGGAGAGAATATTCTTAAAATAGTAAATAAAGATCAGCATCAGCAGATGTTCCCGGGAGTAGCGTTTCTTCTCCGGCGGGGGGAGAAGCTTATTCTTGGCGTAGTTGTTGATCATGGTCTTGGTCAGGATCTTGTCATCCTCGTGACGTTTGGTGGAAGCGAGATTTTCTTCCATGAAAGTAGTGACCTGATCCATGTAAAGATCGATGTTTGGGATTTCATCTGGTTTTATATAATCAAGCTCAGCAATTTTCGCAAAAATGCTGCTCATCATCTCTTTTTCGTTTCTTGTCATCACATTATCACCTCTGCTCCCTATTATATAGTTTTAAATACTACTTGTAAAGAAACTTTTTTCCGGGAAAATGAGAAAGTAAGGTTGTGGCTTTACCGGAAAGAAAAGACATGGTAGTATATAAAGATACTGTTGATATGGAAAAAGAAATGGAGATCAAAATGAGTATACAGGATGCTTTGGACACATTGAATCCCATGCAGCGGGAAGCTGCTGTACATACAGAGGGGCCGCTTCTGATTCTTGCAGGAGCCGGTTCCGGAAAAACAAGAGTGCTGACTCACAGGATTGCCTATTTAATGGAGGAAAAGGGCGTCAATCCCTGGAATATCCTGGCGATCACCTTTACCAACAAGGCTGCCAGTGAGATGCGGGAACGTGTAAATAAAATTGCGGGAATGGGCGCAGAGAGCGTATGGGTTTCCACCTTCCATTCCGCATGCGTGAGGATTTTACGCAGACATATTGAAGTGCTGGGATTTAGCAGTAATTTTACCATCTATGATACCGACGACCAGAAGACAGTCATGAGGGAAATCTTCCGGAAATTCAGTATCAATACAAAAATTTATAAAGAACGCGCTGTTCTTGCGGAGATTTCCCATGCCAAGGATGAGCTGATCACGCCGGAAGAGATGGAGCTGAATGCGGGAAGTGATCCGGATGCACGGAAGATTGCAGGCATGTATAAGGAATACCAGTCCATCCTCCGGGGAAACAACGCCCTGGATTTTGATGACCTGATCGTGAAAACCGTGGAGCTTTTCCAACACAATCCGGATATCCTGGATTATTATCAGGAACGTTTCCGGTATATTATGGTGGATGAGTATCAGGATACTAACACCGCACAGTTTAAATTCGTAAGTCTTCTTGCGGAAAAATACAAGAATCTCTGCGTAGTTGGCGATGATGACCAGTCTATTTATCGTTTCCGTGGAGCAAATATCGGGAACATCCTGGGCTTTGAGAAGGTTTTCACTGAGGCGAAGGTGGTACGGCTGGAGCAGAATTACCGTTCTACACAGAATATCCTGAACGCAGCCAACGAGGTAATTGCCAACAATACAGAACGTAAAGAAAAACGACTCTGGACAGAGAACGAAGAGGGTGATAAAGTTCATTTCCGGCAGTTTAACAACGGATTTGAGGAAGCGGAGTATGTTGCGGGAGAGATCATTCAGGGACGGCGTAACGGGAAATTCCAGTATAAGGACTGTGCGGTACTTTACCGGACCAATGCCCAGTCACGTCTCTTTGAAGAAAAATTTCTCCTGGCAAATGTGCCGTATAAGATTGTGGGCGGTGTAAACTTTTATGCCCGCAAAGAGATCAAGGATCTGTTAAGCTATCTGAAGACGATTGACAATGCCAGTGATGATCTGGCTGTGCGCAGGATCTTAAATGTACCGAAGAGAGGAATCGGAGCTACCAGCATCGGCCGGGTCCAGGATTATGCGGATATTATGAACCTGAGCTTTTATGATGCCCTCCGTGTGGTGGAGGAAGTACCGTCCATTGGCCGGGCAGCAGGAAAGATCAATGATTTTGTATCTTTTATCCAGGGACTTAAGAGTAAGGCAGAGGCTTATACAGTCCGTGAAACGCTGGAAGAAGTGATCGAACTGACCGGTTATGTGAAAGAGCTGGAAGCAGAAAAAACAGAAGAAGCTCAGGCAAGGATCGAGAATATCGATGAGCTGATCTCCAAGACCGAATCTTTCCAGGAAGCCATGGAAGAGGCAGGACAGCCGGCAACACTTTCCGCATTTCTGGAAGAGATCGCACTGGTGGCAGATATTGATTCCGTTGATCCGGATCAGGATTATGTGCTTCTTATGACCCTTCACAGTGCCAAGGGCCTGGAATTTCCCAATGTATTTATGGCAGGTATGGAGGACGGAGTATTTCCGGGATACGCCTCCATCTGGTCCGGAGACCCGTCGGATATTGAAGAAGAGCGAAGACTCTGTTATGTGGGGATCACACGTGCCATGAAGGAACTGACATTAACCTGTGCAAAACAGCGTATGATCCGTGGAGAGACCCAGTACAACCGCGTATCACGCTTTGTAAGGGAAATTCCAAGAGAATTGGTGGATCTTGGACATACGATTCAGGAGAAAAAGCCCAAGGTGGATAACATCGTATCTCCGAAGAGCGCCTATGCACAGATGAAGATGAATTTCCAGGCAAAGACCAGCCTCCAGAAAAAAGACTTTACGGTCAGCAAGGCAGCAAGCCTGGATTACGGTGTCGGTGATACGGTACGCCATGTGAAATTCGGTGTCGGTATCGTAAAAAATATTGTAGATGGCGGCAGGGATTACGAGGTAACGGTCGACTTTGACAAAGTCGGAGTGAAAAAAATGTTCGCAGGTTTTGCCAAGCTGAAAAAGATCTGATCGGAAGCAATATGAAGGCAAGAATGTTCCTGTGAAAATTTGCGTAAGTTATGGTAAAACCAGACATATGGTGGTATAATAAGAACACTTAAGAGATATTAGTACAGTGAAACTACTGTGCTACGGGTTTACTGTCAGACAGTACAGCCGAATAGAAAGAAAGGATGGTGCAGTGTTATGAATTTAAATACAACAAAGCTTGAAGAACTGCTTGCGACACTGAAGAAAAAAGAAGAAGAGAAAGATAAGAACACAGTCCTTTGGGTACTGGCGATCATCGGTGCGGTTGCAGCTGTTGCAGGAATCGCATTTGCAGTATACCGTTTCTTCGCTCCGGATTATCTGGAGGATTTCGAAGAAGATTTTGATGATGACTTCGATGATTATTTTGAGGACGAGGAAGAGTAAGATATTCCTGTGATGCAGATGATTGGAGCCCCGGCGCGATACCGGGGCTTGATTTTTGAACACAGATTGTGAAGTGATTACAGAAAGAGGATCTATGAAAAAAGGTGAAATTTACGAAGGTGTTATAGAGAAAGTGGAATTCCCAAACAAAGGTTGTGTGTGGGTGGATGACCAGAAAGTCATTGTAAAAAACGGAATTCCAGGACAGAAGGTCCGTTTTATGATCAATAAGAAACGTTCCGGGCGGGTAGAGGGACGTCTTTTAGAAGTTCTGGAGAAATCTCCTCTTGAGACACGAGAACCGGCCTGTCAGGAGTTCCCGGCCTGTGGCGGCTGCATGTATCAGACCATGAGCTATGAGGCGCAGAAAGAGATGAAAGAGCGTCAGGTGAGAGAGCTTTTGGACGGAGCGGTAAAAGAAAGCCTGGCTAAGATCGGGAAGAACAGTGATGAGACAGAAGAAGCCTGGAACACAGAGAATTTATATCACTGGGATGGAATCTATGGCAGTCCCATTGAGTTTGGATATCGTAATAAGATGGAGTTTTCCTTTGGCGATGAGTATAAGGATGGTCCGCTGTCCCTTGGACTTCATAAGAAGGGCAGCACTTACGATATCCTGAATACAGATGACTGTAAGCTGGTGCATCCGGATATGACGAAAATCCTTGCCTGTGTGCGGGAGTTTTTCCTGGAACGAAATGCCAGTTTTTATAAGAAGCTTCAGCATGTGGGATATCTCCGACATCTGCTTCTTCGAAGAGGTGTCACAAGCGGCGAGATCCTTGTCCATGTGGTGACCACCACCCAGGAAGAGTATGATCTGGAACCACTGAAAGAACAGCTCCTTGCACTTCCCCTGGAAGGTAAGATCGTGGGAATCATGCACATTTTAAATGATTCTCTGTCCGATGTGGTACAGAGCGATGAGACGAAGATTCTTTACGGAAAGGATTATTTCTACGAAGAACTTCTTGGGCTGAAATTTAAGATCAGCACGTTTTCCTTCTTCCAGCCAAATTCCCTGGCTGCGGAGATCCTGTATTCAAAAGTCCGTGAATATGTGGGGGATACCAGAGATAAAGTAGTGTTTGACCTTTACAGCGGCACCGGCACCATAGCCCAGCTTGCGGCATCTGTTGCCAGTGAGGTGATCGGTGTGGAGATTGTGGAAGATGCGGTAAAAGCTGCCAGAGAAAACGCAGCACGAAATGGCATCAGCAACTGCCGCTTTATAGCCGGAGATGTGCTGAAAGTGCTGGATGAAGTGCCGGAGAAACCGGATATGATCATTCTGGATCCGCCAAGAGACGGCGTTCACCCGAAAGCCCTTCCGAAGATTCTGGCTTATGGGGTGGACCAGATCGTATACATTTCCTGCAAGGTTACAAGCCTTGTAAGAGACCTTCCGGCATTTTATGAAGCAGGGTATCAGATGACCAACGCCTGTGCAGTGGATCAGTTCTGTCAGGGGGTTCATGTGGAGACGATTGTTCTTTTGTCCCAACATTGAGACAAGAGTACTTGTCTCGATGAACGCGGTAGTCGGTAAATCGAGATGCAAGCATCTCGGCTTGCCTCGTTGCTCGCGCAAAAACCAGATGACACGATAGAGAGCGACTTAGATGAGCTGGATGCAACCAGTGCTGAGTTGAAAGCTCGTGATTAGAGGGAATGTGTCAGATTGGTAAATGGTATTCGTAATATGGCAGAAGAGATTGTGTTAAAAGAATTGGTGTTCTAAAGCGTGGAAAGCTCCTTCGGGAGCTTTTTGCTGTTTATAAGATAAATTCTGTCGGAGATTTATTATAAAACATTGCTTTACAAGAAGAATAAAAAAGCATATAATTCTTTTATAATATATTTAATAAAAGAGGGTAAGAAAACGGAAAATAAAGATAAAAAAAATATAACAAGAAAAAGAATAATTAATTATGTGCTGAACAATCATGTTACATCCAAGGCGGGAATCGCAAAAGATTTAAATTTGAGTATGCCGACTGTGTTAGCAAATGTGAATGACTTGTTAGAAAAAATGGTGTTGGAAGAAACTGGGGAATATGCTTCGACCGGTGGAAGAAAGGCAAAAAGTATAGGGATTAATAAGTCATACTGTCATGCAATGGGAATTTTGATTACAGCGAATCATATAGAAATGGTATTAGTAAATCTTGGAGATGAGATTATAAAAAAAGATCGCATCCGTTTAAAATTTACGGCAGAATTATCCTATTGTACAGAAGTGGCACAAAAGGTCAAAACTTTTCTTGAAGGCGAATTAGCGAAGGATACGCTACTTGGGATTGGAGTGGCGATTCCGGGAATTATTGATCAGAAAGAACGGATCGTTTTAAAATCCCATGCTTTAGGTATAGAGAATTATAGTCTGCGCTTTTTAGAGCAGGCTTTGGAAATTCCAGTATATTTTGAAAACGATGCTAATGCTGCAATGCTTGCAGAAAAAAAGCAAAAGTATCCAAATGCGATATATCTGTCTTTGAACCACACCTTAGGAGGCGCATTCTGCATAGATGGAAAGCTGTTTCGAGGGCAGAACCAGAAAGCAGGTGAGTTTGGTCACATGATACTCGTTCCCGGTGGAAGAAAGTGTTATTGTGGTAAATCAGGATGTGCAGATGCATATTGTGCTGCAAGTGTACTGACACAAGATAACAGGCAGTCACTGGATGCATTTATGGAAAAAATTGAAAGTGGTGATGAAAAAATTTTGCAGACATGGAATGAGTATCTGGATCATCTTGCTGTTTTGATATCAAATCTGCGGATGGCATATGATATGGATATCATACTAGGAGGTGATGTGGGAGGTGTATTGTCAGATTATATGATACCACTGGGAGAAAAAGTGATGGCATATAATGGCTTTGAGCATGATGTTTCATACTTAAAAAATTGTTCGTATAAGAAAGAAGCGTCGGCTGTTGGAGCTGCGAAATACTTTTTTACAAAATATATGGCAGAATTGTAAATTTTTTGAACGCAGATAAGCAGTACACCGCATCTGGTGCGCAGGGCATTAAGTGTAGGGGAAGGGGATGTTCACTCTGTTGGAGTTAAAAGCTCCCACTGACAGGTTGCAAAGCGAATGAGGATGTCCGCTTTATATGTGTGAAAAACAAGAAGTTGTGTAAAATTAGAAAAAGATATTATAGTAAAAAACGGAAAGAAAACAGTAACTACGGTTTCCTTTCCGTTTTTTTCGTGTTGATTGTGAAAAATACACAAAAAATGTATTTTAAAATTATGAAATATATAAAATTATGAAAAACATATTGACAAATCGTGTTTACAGGATAATAATGTAATTACTTTAATAAAACAATTTATAAAAGACCAAATAAAACAATATAAATAAGGAGGAAACAATTATGATAAAAAAGGAGAAAACAATTATGTTACAGCAGGTAATGACAAATCCAGGAGAAATTATTTTCAGAGAGGTTCCGGTTCCGGAGGTAAAGGAAAATCAGGTGTTGGTAAAGATTATGAATATTGGTGTTTGTGGATCAGATATTCATGTTTACCATGGAAAACATCCGTTTACAAAATATCCGGTAACACAGGGACATGAGGTTTCCGGTGAGATTACAGAACTTGGAAAAAATGTCACAGAGTTTCATGTGGGACAGAAGGTGACGATAGAGCCGCAGGTATATTGTGGACATTGCTATCCATGTCGTCATGGAAAGTATAATCTCTGTGAGGAATTAAAAGTAATGGGATTTCAGACGACAGGAACAGCATCTGAGTATTTTGCAGTGGATGCATCTAAAGTAACACCTATTCCAGAAGATATGTCCTATGAAGAAGGAGCTATGATCGAACCTCTTGCGGTGGCAGTTCATGGTGTAAAACAGATGGGCGATGTGGCTGGCATGAATATTGTAGTCCTTGGCGCAGGACCGATCGGAAATCTCGTGGCACAGGCAGCAAAAGGAATGGGGGCAGCGAAAGTGATGATCACAGATATCAGTGATCTTAGACTGGCAAAGGCAAAAGAATGTGGAATTGATGTGTGTGTGAATACCAAAAATAAAGACTTCGGTGAGGCAATGATCGAAGCATTTGGACCGGATAAGGCGGATGTGATCTACGACTGTGCCGGAAACAATATTACAATGGGACAGGCAATTAAATATGCAAGAAAAGGAAGCACGATCGTACTGGTGGCTGTTTTTGCAGGAATGGCAGAAGTAGATCTTGCAGTGGCAAATGACCACGAACTTGACATTAAGAGCACGATGATGTACCGCCATGATGATTACATAGATGGAATCAGACTGGTAAATGAGGGCAAAGTTCATTTGAAACCGCTCATCTCAAAGACATTTGCTTTTAAAGATTATCTGAAGGCGTACCAGTATATTGATGATAACCGCGAGACAACGATGAAAGTAATTATCAACGTCAGTGAAAAGTAAGGAGTTCGTATGGAAAATAAATATGGAATTGTCGGAGTTGCTCATATCGGGCTTCCGACAAACGATTTGCAGAAAACAGTTGAGTTTTATAAGAGTCTTGGATTTGAAGTAATTATGCAGTCTTATAATGAAAAAGCAGGGGAAAAAGTGGCATTTTTACAGATAAAAAATTACTGTATAGAGACTTTTGAAAATGGGCAGGCGGCAATGTCAGACGGTGCATACCAACATGTTGCACTTGATGTGGAAGACATTGAAAGTATGTATCAGAAAATCTGCAATGAAAAATACACAATTATTACAGACGGAATCGAAGAACTGCCATTTTGGGAAAATGGTGTGAAGTTTTTTATGATCAAGGGCCCAAATGAGGAAAGAATAGAGTTCTGTCAGAAACTCTGATAAAAATAGGAGGGGCATATGGGAAGCGAAAACAAAAATGGAAAAGTACCGCTGATCAGTAAGATTGCATATGGTTTTGGTGATGTCGGATGTAATTTCAGCTGGATGTTCGTCAGTAATTTTCTGATGATATTTTATACAGACGTGTTCGGAATCAGTATGGCGGCTGTGTCAGCACTTATGCTTTTTTCAAGATTCTGGGATGCGATCAATGATCCAATCGTCGGGGGACTTACGGATAAAACAAAATCGAGATGGGGACGGTACCGTCCATGGCTGTTAGTAGCGGCACCAATTACAGCGATTCTTCTTGTTATGACATTCTGGGCAAGACCTGACTGGCCGCAGAATGGAAAGATCATTTATATGGTAATTACATATTGTCTGCTGGTTTTGGGGTATACCTGTGTGAATATTCCATATGGAACCTTGTGTGGTGCTATGACACAGGATATTGATGAACGTGCAAAAATAAATACATCCCGTTCGGTTGCAGCGATGATTGCAATTGGTGTGTTAAATATTATCACAGTTCCGCTGCTCAGCAAATTCGGCAGTCACAGTGCAAAGACAGGATATCTGACGGTGGCGGTCATATATGGATGTATTTTTACAGCCTGTCATTTCTTCTGCTTTGCGAAGACGAAAGAGGCAGTGATTACTCCGGAAAAAGAAAAAATTTCTGTAAAGATACAGTTGAAAGCAGTCATGCAGAACAGACCATATCTTCTTGCATTGGCAGGGCAGATATTATTTGGATTTACATTATATGGTAGAAACGCAGATATTCTGTATTATTTTACATATGTGGAAGGGAATGCCTCCTACTACACAACTTATTCGATGTGCATTATTATTCCTTCTATCATCGGGGCAGCCTGTTTTCAACCATTATTCCGCAAGTTGAATAACAAAGGAAGAACAGCATCTCTCTTTGCTTTATTTACAGGAATTTCCATGTTGTCTATGTTTTTCTTCAATGCCAAAGAATCACCAGCTATTTTTTATGCATTATCTGGTCTCACACAGTTTTTCTTCTCTGGATTTAATACCGCAATCTATGCAATTATTCCAGACTGTGTGGAATATGGGGAGTGGAAAACCGGACTTAGAAATGACGGTTTTCAGTATGCATTTATTTCACTTGGAAATAAAATCGGAATGGCAGTTGGAACAGCACTTTTAGCAGGATTACTTGGAAAATATGGTTATATTGCAAATCAGACACAAAATGCAATTGTACTTTCAATTATGAAACATGCATTTACGACGATTCCGGGTGTACTGTGGATTGTGACTGCGGTTGTATTATTTTTCTACCGGTTAAATAAAAAACGTTATAACGAGATTGTAGAGGAACTAAAAAATGGAAGAAAAAGTTGATATCGTGGCATTGGGAGAATTGCTGATTGATTTTACGGAAGCAGGACATAGTCAGGATGGGAGGAAATTGTTCGAACAGAATCCCGGCGGTGCTCCGGCAAATCTTCTAACCGTTGCAAGCCACTTTGGGTATCGCACATCTTTTATTGGAAAAGTTGGAAACGATATGCATGGTAAATTTTTAAAGAAGACATTGCAAAAGGAAGGAATCAATACAGATGCTATTGTTGAAGACCCGGGTTATTTTACAACGTTGGCATTTGTGGAAATCGGTGAAAATGGAGAACGGGAATTTTCTTTTGCAAGAAAACCGGGTGCAGATACACAGTTAAAAAAAGAAGAACTGGATCAGACATTAATTTCAGGTTGTAGAGTTTTTCATTTTGGATCATTATCACTGACAGATGAACCGGCAGAAAGTACAACGATCGAAGCGGTAAAAATGGCAAAAGCAGCGGGTGTACTTATTTCATATGATCCAAATTACCGTCCGTCTCTTTGGAAGAGCAAAGAGTATGCAGTGAAAAAAATGAGATCTGTCATAGAATTGGTAGATGTCATGAAGGTATCGGATGAAGAGAGTATTCTGTTGACAGAGGCGAAAAGTTATGAGCAGGCTGCAGATCAACTCCTTGCCATGGGACCAAAGCTGGTTGCCATTACATTGGGAGAACAGGGCGTTCTTATGGCAACAAAAAGCAGAAAAGAAATCATCAAAGCATTTCAGACACATGCGGTCGACACGACTGGGGCAGGTGATTCATTCTGGGGAGGCGTATTATGCAGTATCCTTTCTATGAATAAGAATGTTGAAAAAATGGAATGGGAAGAAATCAAAAAGTGTGCTGTTTTGGGAAATGCAGTTGCTGGATTGTGTGTGCAAAAGAGAGGCGGAATCCCTGCGATTCCGACGAAAGAGGCAGTGCTTGAATTTATGCAGAAATAATGAATGTATATGAACAAACTCGGGGCTGTAAAAATCACGATTTATTAATCGTTAAAGCATCAGCCCCGTGTTTTTCTGTCGGAGTATTATTCCGCTTTTATCTCTCCATCATACTGATGGACTCAATTCCGACACTTCCGCCGCGGACAACTTCGATGTGTTTGAACTCTTCTTTGATCAGTTTGATAACTGCGTCGTTTTTGGTTGCGGTCTGGACAAATTCCAGGAGAAGGCTGTCTTTTCCGTAGTCGATGACACGGGCTTTGAAGGTCTCAGCGATCTGGAAAAGTTCCACTTTGTCTTCCGGGGAGCAGCCTTTTACCTTGATGTAAAGGATCTCCTTCATTCGAACAAATACATCTGTAAAATCAATGACCTTGATAACTTCGATCATACGGTTCAGCTGTTTTTTGATCTGCTCAAAAGTCTCATCATCGCTGACTGTGGCGATGGTCATTCTGGAAACTGTGGGGTCCTCGGTGGTTCCAACAGTAAGACTGTCCAGGTTATAGGACTTTCCGGAGAAAAGACCAGAAATCTTGGAAAGAACACCGACCTGGTTTTCAACGTAGAGAGAGATCCATCTTTTTTTCATTCCTTTATCCATCATTCATTCCTCCTAACAATCCATGATCAGATCAGCCAGAGTACCGCCCGGCTTAACCATCGGGTAAACCATTTCCTCCGGATCAATGATAAATTCGATGATCGTAGGAGTTTTTGTATTCTTCTTAGCCTCTTCGAAAGCAGCCGCGATCTGATCCTTTTCAGTTACGCGGATACCTTTTGCCCCATAGCTCTCTGCGAGACGGATGAAATCCGGTGTGTATTCCGGATATTCCTGTCCGTCTGTACGGCGGGAGAGTGCACCGGCTTTTAAGTTTGTCATGGCGTAGCGTTTTCCGTAGAAAAGCTTCTGCCACTGGCGGACCATTCCAAGATATTCATTATTAAAGATACAGCAGATGATCGGAAGTTCCTCCAGAACTGCGGTAGCCAGCTCCTGAATGTTCATCTGCATGCCGCCGTCACCGGAAACGGAGATGACCGGTGTGTCCGGATTGCCGATCTTGGCACCGATGGCACCCGGAAGGCCGTAACCCATGGTTCCAAGTCCGCCGGACATGATCAGCTGACGGTTCTCAGTGATGTCTGCATACTGGCTTACCAGCATCTGATGCTGTCCTACATCGGTAACAAGAATGGCTTTGTCAAACTGGCGGTTGATCTCGCCGATGATATCCAGCGGTCCCATAATACCACGGTCTTTCATGGTAAGAGGATGTTCTTCTTTCCATTCCTGGATCTGTTTCAGCCATTTTTCAGTGTTGCACTCCTGTACATATTCATCCATTTTTGTGATGGCCTCTTTTGCATCGGCAACGATGGGGATATCTACATGAATATTTCTGGAAATGGAAGCAGTATCAATATCAATGTGGACAATCTGTGCATGTGGGGCAAATTCATGGAGCTTGCCTGTGATACGGTCGTTAAAACGGGTTCCGATGGAAAACAGAAGATCGCATTCATTTACTGCCATATTTGCGGCATAAGCGCCGTGCATACCAAGATTTCCGATAAACAGAGGGTTCTTTGTGGAAATGGCGCCACGTCCCATAACGGTTGTGACAACCGGGATCTGAGTTTTCTCAACAACCTGGGTAAAAATCTCCTGCGCGCGGGAAATGATCACACCGCCGCCAGCAAGAAACAGAGGTTTTTTGGCCTTCTGCAGCATTTTGAGGGCACGCTTCAGCTGTCCGATATGCACGCTGGTGTTGGGCTTGTAGCCGCGGATATTGACAGTCTTCGGATACTCAGCACTTCCCAGCTCGGCCATTACATCCTTTGGAAGGTCGATGAGAACCGGGCCTGGGCGTCCGGTGCGTGCGATATAGAAAGCTTCCTTGATGATACGTCCAAGATCCTCACGGTTGCGGACGGTAACACCGTATTTTGTGATGCTTCTGGTGATCCCGACAATATCAACCTCCTGGAACGCATCGTTTCCGATGAGGTGACGGGCAACCTGTCCGGTAAAGCATACAAGCGGAACACTGTCATAGTTGGCAGTTGCAAGACCTGTAACAAGGTTGGTAGCTCCGGGACCGCTGGTAACGAGACATACGCCAACCTTTCCGGTAGTTCTGGCATAGGCATCTGCTTCGTGTACAAGGGCCTGTTCGTGACGTGGCAGGATGATGTCAATGCCGCTCTGTTTATATAATTCATCGCTGATATCGATGGTGCAGGCACCAGGATAGCCGAACAGAACATCAACGCCTTCTTCTTTTAAGGCTTTTACAAGCAATTTGTTTCCGGAAATCTGTTTCATGAATTGGTTCCCTCCTTTGATGATGTGAAAAGTTAAGCAGATAAGGGCTGCCGCGAGAAATTTTTCCAATAAAAAAGTCCCGGCATATCGGATAAAATATGCTCAGGACGGATAATTCCGCGGTACCACCTGTTTTCAGAGGTAAAACTCTGCTCTCTGCCAGTACAAAATTATACTGCCTCCCTGTAACGTGGGAATGACGATGAAGCCTACTGCATGAAGATCCATGGTTCAGTCCACTGCTCGAGGGCTACTTCCATAGTACTGTCACGAAGATTCTCACCGGCCATCTTCTCTCTGTGCATCCGGAAACTATGTACTACTCCCTGTCATTGCATTTAGTAAATGTGAATAAAAATTTTAGATTATTATAATATAAAATATCGGAACTGTCAATCAGAAATAGACAGTTCCGATAATGGTTCTATTCGGATTCATGATCGCTTACATGAAGCGTTTCCGGAAGATAAACATGCACTTTCTCAATGCGGTTCTTATCCAGTTTTTCCACGATCAGACGGATGCCTTCCTCTGTGATCACTTCATCACCGGCAACAGGCAGGCGGTCCAGGTGTTCGATGATAAATCCGCCAAGGGAATCGTAATCCTCAGAATCCAGTTCTGTATTCAGGTGATCGTTCACATCGTCCAGGTGCATGGAACCCTCGATGATATATTCACGGTCGGAAATTTTCTGGACAAGTTCGTCCTCTTTCTCGTCGTACTCGTCATGGATCTCGCCGACGATTTCCTCCAGGATATCCTCCAGTGTAATAAGTCCGGCCATATCACCGTACTCATCCAGGACAATAGCAATGTTGAAGGTGGAATCCTTCATTTCTACAAGAAGATCGGAAATGCTTTTTGTCTCATAAGTGAAATGCGGTTTCCGCAAGAAACGGTCAATGACAAATTCTTCATTTTTGTCATAGAGGAGAAGATCCTTCATATTGATAATTCCCACGATATTATTCTGGCTGTCTTTGTAAACCGGGAGACGGGTGAATTTGTCTTCACGGAAAATCTCGATCAGCTCATCATAGGTGGATTCCACGTCTGCAAAAGTAACATGGACTCTCGGCACCATGATATCCTTGGCTGTGGCATCTCCAAGATCAAACACATTGTAGATCATTTCTTTCTCATCGGATTCAATGACACCGTCCTCATGGCTCACATCCACGATGGTACGGAGCTCTTCCTCAGTCATGGCCTTGCTGGCAGCATCCGGGTCCACACGCATAAGGCGCATCACACCTCTGGAAAAGAGATTGATGATAAAAATCACCGGCGTCATAATAGTCATGAGAAATTTAAAAATCGGGATATAACGGAGAGTGATCTTTTCCGCGTTTATGGTTGCGTAGTTCTTTGGGGTGATCTCGCCGAAGATCAGGATCAGGACAGTAAGGATCAATGTCACGATGCTGACCATATATCCGCCAAAACTGTATGCAAGTGTTGTTGCAAGGGAAGAAGCCGAAATGTTCACAATGTTGTTTCCGATGAGAATCGCACTGAGAAGTTTTGGCATCTGATCTTCCAGAATGTCAAGAGCCATGGATGCACGTTTGTTGCCCTCGTCTGCAAGAGAGCGGAGACGGATCCGGTTTACCGACATCAGCGCGGTTTCGTTAGATGAGAAAAAGGCTGACAATGCCAGCAGAATAAGTAATATGATTATCTGGTAAGTGTCGCTGGGGTCCACTTTCAATATTCACTCCTTTAAAAAAATAAGATTTATTTGGTTAAAAATATATAGATACTCCCACATTATATACGTTTTTTGGCCTTTTGGCAAGTGGTGTAAGGAGACAGAAATCCTCCGAAAAATGTACGAAAATACGACAGCTTCTTGACAAAATAGTGAGTCTAAACTAACATATATTTATCAGTATTTTCCGGTGGCTGCGGAAATATGATGCCGGAAAAATAGGTTGAAATGGAAGGAGAACGATATGTTTCTGGAGATAAAAGGAATCAAAAAATCCTTCGGGGCAGGAGAAAGCCGTGTGGATGTCCTGAAGGGGATCGATCTGGAGATTGAAAAAGGAGAATTCTGTGTGCTTCTGGGACCATCCGGTTCCGGAAAATCCACACTGTTAAATATCATCGGTGGTATTGACGGAGCAGATGCGGGCAGCATCACCATCCAGGGAGAACGTCTGGAAGATATGAAAGAAAAAAAACTTTCGCTGTACCGCAGAAAACACCTGGGATATATTTTTCAGATGTATAATCTGATCCCCAATCTGACTGTGCGGGAAAACATTGAAGTTGGCGCCTATTTAAGTGACAGGCCGCTGGATGTGGATGAATTGCTTGGAACCCTGGGACTTTATGAACATCAGCGGAAACTTCCCAATCAGCTTTCCGGAGGCCAGCAGCAGAGAACTGCCATTGGCCGTGCCATTGTAAAAAATCCGGACATCCTGCTCTGCGACGAGCCTACCGGTGCTCTGGATTACAATACATCCAAGGAAATCCTCAAGCTGATCGAAACCGTCAACCATAAATACGGAAATACCATAGTCATGGTTACCCACAACGATGCCATCAAGGATATGGCAGACCGTGTGGTGAAACTTCGCGATGGTATGATCCGAAGAAACTACCAGAATGAGCAAAAAATTCCGGCAGCAGATCTGGAATGGTAAGGGGGTCATTATGAAGAGTCCTTTACGTAAACGTATCCCCAGGGAACTGAAAGGGGAATTTGGAAAATATCTGGTGGTTTTTCTGCTGATGGTACTGACCATCGGGTTTGTGTCCGGCTTCCTGGTTGCGGACGGAAGCATGCTGAAAGCCTATGACGAAAGTTTTGACAAATATAACATCGAAAACGGAAATTTCCGTACTGCGGAAAAAGTTTACAGATCTCAGTGGAAAGACATTGAGGCAGCCGGTGTCAAACTTTACGAGAACTATTATATAGAAGAAGCGTTGGATAACGGAAGTACCATGCGTTTCTTTAAGAACCGGGAGCAGGTGAACAAGGTCTGCCTCATGAAGGGGGAAATGCCATCCGGTCAGGGGGAGATCGCCATTGACCGTATGTATGCGGATAACAACAGCCTTCAGGTAGGGGATACCCTCACCAGGGGCAAAAAGTTCTGGAAGATCACAGGTCTGGTGGCACTTTCGGATTACAGTGCTCTGTTTCAGAATAATAACGATTCCATGTTTGATTCTGTAAAATTCGGCGTGGGAATCGTAACTCCGGAAGAATTTGAAACTCTGGATCAGGAAAAGCTCCAGTACAATTATGCATGGATCTACGACCAGCAGCCGGTAGACGAAAAAGAAGAGAAAGAAGTTTCTGAGGATCTCATGGAAGACATTGGAAAAGTAGTAAACCTGGAGACTTTTGTCCCGCGTTATCTTAACCAGGCGATTATTTTTACGGGTGACGATATGGGCGGAGACAAGGCGATGGTCGTTATGCTTCTCTATATTGTGATCGTGATTATGGCTTTTGTGTTTGGAATCACCATCAGCAATACCATCCGAAAAGAAGCCGGTGTTATCGGTACTTTACGGGCATCCGGTTATACCAGGCGGGAACTGATCCTTCACTATATGACCCTCCCGGTGCTGGTAACCCTGATAGGGGCCCTGATTGGAAACATCCTTGGCTATACTGTGTTTAAGGGTGTATGTGCGGGAATGTATTACGGAAGTTATAGCCTGCCAACTTATGTGACCATATGGAATGCGGAGGCGTTTCTTCTGACAACGGTAGTGCCGGTTATCATTATGATCCTGATCAACTATGCAGTGCTCCGGTACCGTCTGCAGCTTTCACCCCTTAAATTCCTGCGAAGGGATTTTTCCGGAAAAAAACAGAAACGCGCCATGTATTTAAGCCCAAAGATCGGAATCTTTTCCAGATTCCGCCTTCGTGTGATCTTTCAGAATGTCAGCAATTATCTGGTGTTGTTTGTGGGCGTTATTTTTGCCAATCTGCTGCTGTTTTTCGGAATGCTCCTGCCGTCTGCGCTGGATCATTATCAGCTGGAGATCCAGGAGAACATGCTGGCGAAATATCAGTATATGCTGAGCGTTCCGGCAAGTGTTTCCTCAGGAAACAAGCTGGATGGCATGATTTCCCTTCTGGAATATTATATGGATACCAGAACGGACAATAAAGATGCGGAAAAATTTTCCGCCTATTCCCTGAATACCATGCCAGGCAAATATAAAAGCGAGGAGATCGTTCTCTATGGTGTGGAGCCGGAAAGCCAGTATATCCATGCAGATCTTTCCGGGGACGGGGTATATATTTCCAGTGCCTATGCAGATAAATTCCGGATCAAAGAGGGCGATACTATAATTTTGAAGGAAAAATACGAGAAGGATGAATATTCCTTTAAAGTAGACGGGATTTATGATTACACCGCAAGTCTCTGCGTATTTATGGAGCGGGATAAACTGAATGAGGTGTTTGACCTGGGAGATGATTATTTTGGCGGATATTTTTCCAATACGGAGATCAAGGATATCGATTCAAAATATATCGGTTCTGTCATCGACCTGGAATCTCTTACAAAAATATCCAGACAGCTGGATGTTTCCATGGGAGATATGATGGGAATGATGTATGGATTTTCCGTGATCATTTTCCTGGTGGTGATCTATCTGCTTTCCAAAGTCATTATTGAAAAAAATGCCCAGGCGATATCTATGACAAAGATTCTCGGCTATACCGATGGCGAAATCAGCCGTCTGTATATACTTTCCACTTCTCTTGTGGTGGTGATCTGCCTGCTGTTAAGCCTTCCTATTGAGCGGCAGATCATGGAAGTTCTGTTCCGCGAGATGATGCTTTCCAGCATCTCAGGCTGGATTACTATGTGGGTGGATCCGATGATCTATGTAAAAATGATGGCAATCGGAATCGCGACTTATGCAGTGGTAGCAGTGCTGGAATTTCGGAGAATCCGTCATGTGCCTATGGATGAAGCACTGAAAAATGTGGAATAATATAGGATAAGATCGGGAGTATATGTGGTTGAAAGTTGTCTGTGAATAACCGCATATACTCCTTAAATATTCATAAATTTTCTGAAATACTGGAAATATTCCTGCAAACTTGTTATAATAATTCCATAATTCCCAATGGAGGGGATCATTCACACAGGAAATCAGGTGAGGAACATGGCAGGCAGAAAGAAGGACCCGCTGTATAAAAGTTTCGGATATGCGTTTCAGGGAATTTTTACTTGTATCCGCAAGGAAAGAAATATGAAGATCCACTGTACGGTGGCAGTTCTCGTTGTGATCGCAGGGCTGATCCTTGGAATTTCCGTGACAGAGTGGTGCATCTGCCTGGGGCTGTTTGGAATGGTGATGGCGCTGGAACTGGTAAATACGGCAGTGGAAGCTGTGGTAGATCTTGTGACAGAAGAACGTCACCCTCTGGCAAAGATCGCCAAGGACACAGCAGCCGGAGCAGTACTGATCGCAGCGATCATGGCAGCGATTGTCGGGCTGATCATTTTTGTTCCGAAAGGGCTTGTTTTTCTGGGAATATGGTAGAAATCGATCAGGTACATGGAACGGCAGTGGCCGTTTTTAGGAAAGGAGAATTATTATGGAATTAGGTGAAGGACTGAAGAAAATCTTATTAGTAGGAATTGGTACAGCAGCAGTAACAGCAGAGAAATCCAAGGAGATCCTGGACGAGCTGGTTAAAAAAGGCGAGCTTACTGTTGAGCAGGGTAAGGTTCTTAATCAGGAACTGAAACACAACATCAAATCAACAGTTAAGACAGCCGCTGATTCTGTAAAAGAATCTGCAGCCAGAAAGAACGATCAGGAAGAGCTGAAAGCAACGATCTCCAAACTGACACCGGAGCAGCTGGCAGCTGTGAAAGCACAGATCGAGAGCATGCAGGCTGAGGCAGCAAAAGAGAAAGAAGAGGCTTCTGAGGCAGCAGAAGAACCGGTTGAGGAGGCTGCACCGGAAGCTCCTGTGGAGGCAGAAACGGTAACAGAAGAAGCCGGGAGCGAAGAGCCGGCAGCAGAGTAATAAGAAATATCATAAAGAAAGCAGTAAATGGAGAAGTTTATGGGCGGAGAAGAACAGGAGAAGAAAGAGAACAGCGGATATGGAGAACGGCTGAGAGAGATCACAGCTGTTCTGAAAAAGCATGCCATTACCCGGGGTGTTTCGCCTGAGAAGCTCCGGCTCATACTGGAAGATCTGGGCCCAACTTATATTAAGTTGGGTCAGATTATGTCCCTGCGTTCCGATATTCTTCCCAAGAGATACTGTGATGAGCTGATGAAACTCTGCTCGGATGTACCACCCATGCCATTTTCTCAGGTCATCGAGGTTCTGGAGGAATCCATGGGGTGTCCGTGGCAGGAAGAATTTCAGCATATTGAGCAGAAACCGCTGGGTGCTGCTTCAATTGCCCAGGTTCACCGCGCTACGCTGAAAACCGGAGAAGAAGTTGTGATCAAGGTTCAGCGTAAGGGAATCTATGAAACCATGGCAAGGGATATCGGCCTGATGCATAAGGCTGTGCGTCTGATGCCGCCGGTAAGCATCAAGGGTATGGTGGACTTGAATATGGTTTTAAGCGAGCTGTGGACAGTGACCCAGGAGGAGATGAATTTCCTGACAGAAGCTGCCAACATGGCGGAATTTGCCAAGAAGAATAAAGATGTGGCTTTTGTTAAAGTGCCAATTCTTTACCGAGAGTATATTTCTCCTCATATTCTGGTGATGGAATATATTGACGGTTTTGCCATCAATGACAAAGCCAATCTTCTAGCCAATGGCTATGACCTTAATGAGATTGGAACGAAATATGTGGATAATTTCATCAAACAGGTCATGGAGGATGGATTTTTCCATGCGGATCCCCATCCGGGAAATGTGCGGATCCAGGAAGGAAAGATTGTCTGGATCGATATGGGAATGATGGGACGGCTCACAGAGCATGACCGTCAGCTGATTGGAGAAGCCATTGAAGGGGTTGCCATGAACAACATCGGCAAGATCCAGGATGCGGTTCTGGCTCTTGGTGAGTTTAAGGGCAAACCGGATTCCAGTAAGCTTTATGAAGATATCCGGGGCCTGATGGAGAAATATGGTACTGCGGATATGGGAAATATTGATGTGGCGGAAGTCATGGTGGATCTGATGGAGGTCATGAAGGAAAACAAGATCATGATGCCTCATGGACTGACCATGCTTGCAAGAGGACTGACCCATGTGGAGGGGGTTCTTGCTGAGATCTGTCCGGATATCAATATGACACAGATTGCCGCGGCAAGGATCAAGGAGCAGTTTTTCAGTAATGGGAACTGGAAGCATGAGCTCAAAAAAGGTGGTAAAAATCTCGCCTGGTCATTGAAGAGGGCTGTTGATATTCCTTCTCTGGCAGCGGATTTTCTTCAGGGCTGTATGAAGGGACAGACGAAGATCAATCTGGATCTTCATGCTTCAGATGATCTTGCATGGCTTTTGCGGCGGCTGATACGTAATATTGTGATGGGACTGTGGGTGATGGCGCTTCTGATCAGTTCCAGTATTATCTGTACTACGGATATGAAACCGAAGCTGTGGGGGATCCCGGCCCTGGGAGCTTTTGGTTATGTGTTTGCGTTTATTATTGTTTTGTATGTATTTCTTAAGCATTTCTTTTCCAGAAAGTGAAAGACGGAGATCATTTGCATTTGGTATGGATGCAGGTTGATCGGTCGTCTTTTTTTGTTTCCGGAAGAGATGATCCGGATGTTTGGATGCGGATTTTTTGGGGTGGATTCTTCTGGTGGGCAGTTGAGAAATGGTGAAGTATTGTCTGGTTATGCGTTAATGATTCCGCTGTAGGCTTTTCGGAATTCTTTCGGGGTGTAGCCGGTGCCCTGGCGGAAGTAGTTGCAGAAGGATGGGGCGTCCCGGAACCCGCAGGAAAGGGCTGCTTCTGTGATGGTGCAGGTTGAGGAACAGAGGAGCTGGGTTGCCATCTGGAGGCGGTGTTTCAGGAGATATTGTTTTGGGGAGATATTTTCGTGTTCCATGAAGATCCGGTAGAGGTAGGAACGGTCGATTCCTACGTAGCGTGCCACGTCTGAGATCTGGATGGGGTAGGCGTAATTGTTTTTGATGTATTCAGAAGCTTTCTGAAAGTAGAGGGTTGCGATGTCGGTTCTGCTTTCAGAGGGCTTTTTTTGCACGGAGGATAGCATTAGGAGGAGGTTTCCGGCGATGGCGAGGTCGTTTCCGTTGTTTTCGGAGAAGGTGGCAAGGAGGTTTGTCATGCGGGTGAGGAGGTTGTTTTGCTGGGCTGGGGTTTCGGGGGTAAAGATGAGGGTGTCGGAAAATATGGTCTGCTCCAGGATTTCTTTGCAGGCGGAGCCGTCAAAGCCTGCCCAGGCATAACTCCAGGGGTCGGTGTTGTCGGCGCGGTAGTAGATGGAGTCCATGGGGCGGATGAGGAAGGCGTCACCTGCTTTAAGATGGTAGGTGTGTCCGCCGCACTGGTAGATGCCTTTGCCGTGGTAGATTACGTGGAGAAGGTAGTGGGGGCGCATGGCCGGGCCAAAGGAGTGGCCGGGGCCGCAGTCTTCCTGGCCGCAGAAGTAGACGGAGAGGGTGTGCTGGGTTTGGGGTTCTTGGTGTGTGTTTTTCATTTGGGTGGGCCTCCTGGTTTCTTGGGGTATGCAACAAAAACGCAATTTTGGGTCACAAAATGGGGTGGGATGTTGTATGAGGTGATTATACAATATTGGGGTGGGAAGGGCAAGGATGGGGAGGACGGATATACGGGCTGGTATTTCCAGGAGGTAGGGATAGAGTGAGGGGATGGATATACGGATATACGGACGCCATCAAGACGTGTGCTGTCCGGCGCGGGGCTTCGTCGGGGGCTGTCTTCTAGGCTGCCGAAAATCTGCTAAAAGCGTTTTCCAAAAGTTCGAACTCGCTGCGCTCAGACAGCGAACTTTTGAAAAACAACGCAGATTCCCGCCAGCCAAGAAGCAGCACCCCTCCTGCAGAGCCGCACCAGCCAGCACACGTCTTGCTGGCTGGTATTTCCAACCGGAAGGGAGATGTGGCTGTACGGAAGGGAAATCCGATAGGATGATGTGAGTGACTGGATAAAAGGGGGATCAGATGGTCTGGTATGAGTGGTTGAAGTGGAAATCTGGTTCAGGGTGAGATGTAGAGTGGTTTCCCGTAAGTTGGATGAGTCATCAGCGCTGCGCTGGATGACCGGGACGAAAGGCTGAGTTTCCCTGTGGTCTGACGGGAGATGTTGGGTCGAGGTGCTGCGCTTTCGACTTGGGTGTAAATCGGCGTAACGTTACATTGCCAGCACCGTAGAATCCATCGCCCCACCAGTACATATTCACATTTCCACAACATACAACAACTGCGTGCCCGGAAAGGGGGAGCGCGAGGGGGAAAAGCGGGCTTCGCTAACTCTGAGTGCTTTCCCCTCGCATTTCCTCAGCTTTGAAAAGCGAAAAAAATAAATTAATAAAGAAAAAATAACATCAACATTTAACCAAAACTGCGGAGCAGTTATTTGGTTATGAGCAAGTAGCGAAGCGGATTGCGAATATCCGCTTGACTAAAAAATCTCAACATATAAATAAGAACTATAAATTCACATGTAGAAAGGAGCTTCAACATGAAAACAACCATGTTAAAAAACGAATTCTGGTACGGCGGCGCAGTCTACGAAGGCTACCGCCAGCCCGTAGGCGCAGACGACATTGTGGACTGGGATTTCCGCGAAAACCCAACCCACAATCAGATCATGCCATTATTCCTTTCCTCGAAAGGCCGTTACATCTGGAGCAACGCAGGTTTTCATATCTCTTTTCGAAAAGGTGAGATCCTGGCGGAAGGTCCGGAATCTATCGTTCTGGAAAACGGCTTCAATGATCTGAGAGGTGCATACCTGGCAGCCATGAAAGCGCATTTTCCATTTCATGAGATCAAACTTTCAGACAGATTTTTCAAAGCACCGGTATATAATTCCTGGATTGAACTTACCTATTATCAGACCCAGGAGAATATCCTGAAATATGCAAAAGGTATTCTGGAAAATGGTTTTCCATCAGGTGTTCTGATGATCGATGATGGCTGGTCTCCTTATTATGGAAGGTGGCAGTTCAGGGGAGATAATTTCAAGGATGCGAAGGCGATGATCAAAGAATTGCATGAGATGGGATTTTCTGTGATGCTGTGGATCTGTCCGTTTGTTACTCCGGATACGCTGGAGTTCCGGAAGGCCAGGGATAAGCATTTTCTGATTGAGACTCCGGAGGGGAAACCTCGTATCCTGGAGTGGTGGAACGGGTATTCTGCGGCTCTGGATCTGACGAATCCGGATGCTTTGAAGTGGCTGAAGGATCAGCTGGATGTTCTGATGGATATGGGTGTGGATGGTTTTAAACTGGATGCTGGGGATCCGTGTTATTATCATGCCGGGGATAAGCTGTTCCGGGATGCTTCTACGGATGAGCTGTCCAGGCTTTGGGCTGAGTTTGGGGAACAGTTTGTGTTTAATGAGCTGAGGGTATGTTTCCGGGCCGGTGGTTATTCTCTGATGCAGAGGCTTTGTGATAAGCAGACGAAGTGGGATGAGAGCGGTATTGCGGGATTGATTCCGGATACGTTGATACAGGGGCTTACGGGACATCCTTTTGGCAGCCCGGATATGATCGGCGGTGGTGAGTATACCTGTTTTTTGAATGGAAATGAGAATGCGTGTACGCCGGAGATGTTTGTGCGGTATGCGCAGATTGCGGCTTTGATGCCGGTGATGCAGTTTTCGGCTTCTCCTTGGAGGGTGCTGCCTGAGGCGGATTTTCAGAAGGTTAAGGATGCACTGGCTCTCAGAGAGAAGTGTCTGCCGGAGATTTTGAAGGCTGTAGAGTGTGCGAAAGTTACTGGTGAGCCGATCGTTCGTTCCATGGAGTTTGTTTTCCCTGGACAGGGGATGGAGAGGGTGATGGATCAGTTTATGGTTGGCGAGGATTTGATGGTGGCGCCTGTTTGGAAGCAGGGGGAGGTTGCCAGAAGTGTGCGTTTGCCTGAGGGGCAGTGGAGGTGTGTTGGCCTTGGTGAGACTGAGGGTGATGTGCTGAATGGTGGCCGGGATGTGATTCTTGGTGAGAATGAGGGATTGGTTGTTTTGAAAAGAGTGTAGATGAAATGGACGCCCGCAAGGTGTATGCTGTCTGTCGCCGGGGGCTGGTCGGAAGGGGAATCAGATGGGGAGAAGTGGTGGGGTGTGAATTCGGTTCAGAGTGAGAAGCAGAGTGGTTTCCCGGGAGTTGGATGGGGCATCAGCGCTGCGCTGGATGACTGGGGCGAAAGGCGGAGTTTCCCTGTGGCCTGACGGTAGAGATTAGGTCGAGGCGCTTCATTTTCGACTTGGAGGTGAGGTGGTGTGGCGTAACATTATCAGTGCTGTAGCATCGTAGTAGCATAGACCGTTTCAGCGTAACATTATCAGCATCATAGTAGCATAGATCGGCTCAACATAACATCACCAACACCTTAGAATTCATCGCCCCACCAGTACATACACACATCCCCACAACGAACAACAACTGCGTGCCCGGAAAGGGGGAGCGCGAGGGGGAAAAGCGGGCTTCGCTAACTCCGAGTGCTTTCCCCCTCGCATTTCCTCAGCTTTGAAAAGCAAAAAATTATATTAAAAAACCAAAAAAACAATTTTCTCCGCTTTTATCACAAAAGCGTAACATTCTCCTCCGGAGGAAGCAGCTTCTTAAAAAATCGATACAACAGCATCGAATTTATAAAAGCTACAAGTCCAAATCCAAAGAAAAACCAGCAGCATGCATACAGTGGCTGCAGTTTCACGTCAAGATAAGTCATATACAGCGGAAAGATCGTGATCACTGCCATGGCAACAGTTGTAGGAAAATGCATAAACGCCAGCAGAAACGCATTCCTGCAAAGCGCTCCTAAGCTATTGGCAAAGGTTGCGATCACCGGGAATATGTATAGGGAAAAGATAACCAGCAGGGTCAGCACTCCAATCGTAAGATAAAAGAGCATATTTGCAGCACTTCCGTTTGCATGAAGCAGGAAACGAAGGTTCAGCACAAGTATGATTCCTGCCACAAGGATCAGCAGCCACACGATCAGGGATTGTTTGAAATTCTCCTTGAAGGCCCGGAAAAAAGTCCTGGTCGTTCCATTGTTATTTCCCTTTACGGTACGCATCATACAATGATAAAGTGCAGTCAGTGCCGGTCCGATAGTGATCACTGGGATGCTGCATAAAATAAAGAGAAGATTGGCGATCACGATGTCTCCCAGCTTGTTGAGGAATACATGAACAACATTATCTTCATTTAAAAGATTCATAACAAAATCCTCCTTAATATAGAATACGAAAAACGTCCAATACAGACAATCTTAGCACAGACACTGATTGCATGTAAAGAGAATGTGTGGAACGCTTTGCAGGACTGTGAAAAAAACATGGAATTTTGCGTGCACATGTAAAAATCGGCGCACGCATAGAAAAATGTGTGTTAACAAAAAGTTCATTTTTGCAAAAAAAAAGCATTTTCGACCATTTTGGTTGTTAAAAATATATAAAAACGAACATGTAAAAATGTTGGTTTTGCTACAAAGAAAGAAAAACGTATCAAAACATGCTCAAAAATAGTGATAAATATGAAAATATATCAAAAAAATAAAAGCACATAGGGAAAAATGACGGATATTTAACAAACTATGAATAGAAAATGGACAAAATAAATAAAAAACAACATTTTTCCATATTGAAATGACAATAATCCATTTATCATTTTTCCATGTGCAATTATAATAATATCAACGGTCAGAGACGTGGAAAAATATAAAAACTGACCAAAGAAAGAGGGAAAATAAGAAAGATTTAAAAGGAGGAAGAAGTTATGAATTTCAAAAGAGTAGCAGCATTATTGTTAGCAGGTGCCATGGTAATGACAGCAGTTCCGGTATATGCAAAAGGTGACGATGTTACACTTTCCGTATCCATCTGGGACACCAACCAGGAGCCGGGAATCAAAGAAATTCTCGCAGACTTCACAGAGAAGACAGGAATCAAGACAGAGATCTCCGTTGTTAAATGGGATGAGTACTGGACAATGCTCGAGGCCGGTGCACAGGGTGGTTCCCTTCCGGACGTATTCTGGATGCACTCCAACGAGAGTCAGAGATACATGTCCAACGATATGCTTCTTGATCTGACCGATAAGATCAAAGACAGCGATCTGATCGATCCGGAGAACTATCCGGAGGATATCTGGGGACTGTATACATACGATGATAAATATTATGCAGTACCGAAGGATATAGATACAATCGCTCTCTGGTACAACAAGACATTATTTGACGAGGCAGGACTTGATTATCCGACAGCTGACTGGACATGGGATGATGTTACAGAGGCAGCTAAGAAGCTTACTAAGGATGATGGTTCCCAGTACGGTCTCGGAATGAGAAATGATAACAACCAGGCCGGATACTACAACCTGATCTATGATAACGGCGGATACATCATCAGCGATGACAAGACAAAATCCGGCTGGGATGATGAGAAGACGATCGCAGCTATGCAGACACTGGAAGGATGGATCAAGGATGGCGTGATCCCGTCTCTTGAGACAATGTCCGAGAACAACGAGGACGTACTTTTCGAGGCTGGCAAGATCGCTATGACATGCCA
This sequence comes from Blautia sp. MSK.20.85, assembly GCF_013317245.1. Classification (NCBI taxonomy): domain Bacteria; kingdom Bacillati; phylum Bacillota; class Clostridia; order Lachnospirales; family Lachnospiraceae; genus Blautia; species Blautia sp. MSK.20.85. Next base: position 33,607 of record NZ_JAAIUN010000018.1, on the reverse strand, counting down.
GGGCTCCTGGATGCTTGCAGCATTTAAAGAGAACGAGTACACAGCAGCTAACTGTGATTGTGTAGAGCTTCCTAAAAACGCTGAGACAGGCAGAAGAGCTTCCTCATATAACGGACTTGGATGGGCAGCATCTGCTTCCGGTGAGCACACAGACGAAGCTTGGCAGCTGATCGAGTACCTCGGATCCAAAGAGGCTCAGGAGAAACAGGCTGAGCTTGGTGTTACAATGAGTGCATACAAAGATACATCTGATGCATGGGCTAAATCCGCAGACTTCAACCTTCAGGCTTATCTGAACATGATGGATGACATGGAGATCCGTCCATACTCCAAATCTACTGTAACATGGGAGAACGAGGACAACGAGATCCTTAAAGGCGTATACACAGGCGACATCACAATGGAAGAGGCTTGCAAGCAGATGGCTGATCAGATGAACGAGAAGCTGGCTGAGGAGTAAGCATTAAGAAACACCGATAATTAAGTGCAGTAATGAGAGGGGCCGCCGCACTCAGGTGCAGCGGCCTCATACATAGAAGGAATAGAAGGAGTGATTCTTATGGCTAAAACTACCAAGTCACAGGCACGGACAAAGAGAGAGCGCAGTGAGTTCCTCTGGGGCTGGCTGTTTATTCTCCCAACAACAATCGGACTGATCGTATTGAACATCATTCCGATCTTCCAGACTATTTACCAGAGCTTTTTCAAGACAGGAGATTTTGGTAAAGGAAATATCTTTATCGGTTTACAGAACTACCAGAAGGTTTTTGCAGATAAAGAGATCTGGCAGGCACTGATCAACACATTCAAATATGCGATCGTGGAGGTCCCTTTTTCCATTGTCATCGCACTTGTTCTTGCAGTACTTCTTAACAGAAAGATGAAGGGCCGTTCTATTTACAGAACCATCATCTTCCTTCCGATGGTAGCAGCTCCGGCAGCGGTAGCCATGGTATGGAGATGGCTGTTCAATTCTGATTATGGTCTTATCAATAACGTTTTCCATGTTCATGTAAACTGGGTTTCTAATCCGAAAATTGCAGTATTTGCAGTTGCGATCATCGGTGTATGGTCTATCATCGGTTACAATATGGTTCTTTTCCTGTCAGGACTTCAGGAAATCCCGAGAGATTATTATGAAGCAGCATCCATTGACGGTGCAACAGGCGTGAATGCATTCTTTAACATCACGGTCCCGCTTCTTTCACCAACCATTTTCTTCGTACTTGTTACCCGTGTGATCGGATCCCTTCAGGTATTCGACCTGATCTATATGGTTATTGACAAGTCAAACCCGGCACTTACCAAGACTCAGTCACTGGTTTACCTGTTCTATAAATATGCATTTATCAATAAGAACATGGGATACGGCGCTACGATCGTAGTAGTACTTCTTATTATCACCATGATCCTGACAGTATTCCAGATGATCGGTCAGAAGAAATGGGTATTCTACAACTAAAAAGGGGGATTAACCATGGATAGTATGGAAACAAAAAAGAAATTAACCACTATTTTAATACATGTCATACTGATCATTGTGTCCATAACGATGCTTGTGCCATTTATCTGGATGATCCTGACAGCTTTTAAAACTGTAACGGAAGCAACATCTGTAGATCCTTTCACCATTTTCCCGAAAATATGGAGAAAAGACGCATTTATTTCTGTTATCAATAACATGAACTTCCTGCTTCTGTACAAGAATACACTGCTTCTGATCTTCTTCCGAGTAGTGTGTGCGGTTCTTACAGCAACTATGGCAGGCTATGCATTTGGACGACTGAACTTCAAGGGCCGTGATCTCTGCTTCAGTCTTGTACTGTTCCAGATGATGGTTCCGGTACAGATCTTCATCATCCCGCAGTACCTGATGGTCAGCAAGATGGGTATGCTGAATACGATCTTTGCCCTTGTATTCCCAGGTATTGTTACTGCATTCGGTACTTTCCTTCTGAGACAGGGATATATGGGACTGCCGAAGGATCTGGAGGAGGCTGCCAGACTTGACGGATGTAACATCGGTCAGACCTTCCTTTACATCATGGCACCACTTACAAGATCCAGTATGGTCGCACTTGGAATTTTCACAGCTGTATTCGCGTTCAAAGATCTGATGTGGCCGATGATCGTTAATACAGATAAGGATATGCTGGTACTTTCTTCCGCACTTGCAAAGATGCAGGGCCAGTACGTATCCAAATTCCCGGAACTGATGGCTGCATCTCTGATCGCCTGCATTCCGATGATCGTGATCTACATGATCTTCCAGAAACAGTTTATCGAAGGTATTGCTACCAGCGGTGGAAAACTGTAATTAGAAATATTACATAAGGTAATACAAGACCGCTGACAATGTATATAACTGAGGATTTGGTTATTGAGGTTGTCAGCGGTATTTTTATCGAAGCAAATGCCAAAATGCACAGTTATTTGATGATTCTTAAGGAAAGAGGCGGATATTTTTATCCGCAGTAAACGAAAAAAGGAGAAAATTATGCCGATCAAATTTCACGAGGGATCAAAGACATTCCACATTTATAACAAACATTTAAGCTACATCACCTGTATCATGGAAAATGGCCAGATGGAGAATCTGTACTATGGAAAAGCTATCCGCGATAAAGAGGATTTCAGTTATCTTCACGAGGAGATCATGCGTTCCCTGATGGCTGTATGCGTTCCGGAACCGGGACTTCTTTCCATGCAGTATACCAAACAGGAGTATCCTGTTTACGGAACCGGTGATTTCAGAAGCCCCGCTCTTACTGTTCGTCAGGAGAACGGAAGTGAGATCGTAGATTTCAAATATGTTTCCCACGAGATCTATGGCGGCAAAAAGAAACTTGCAGGTCTTCCTGCAACTTATACAGAGAGCGATGAGGAAGCAACATCTCTGGACATCATACTTCATGATTCCGTGATGGACACAGATCTTGTTCTTACCTATTCTGTATATGAAGATTATCCGGTGGTCACCAAAAGCGCACGCCTTGTTCAGAAAGGGGATCAGAAGATCCGTCTTGAGAACGTGATGAGTGCAGCAGTGGAGTTCCCGGATATGGATTATGAGATGATCCATCTTTCCGGTGCGTGGGCACGTGAGCGCTATGTAAAAACGCGCAAACTTGAGATGGGTACACAGGCTGTACAGAGTCTTGCAGGAACTGGCTCCAGCTCTGAGCAGAATCCGTTTATCGCGCTGAAGCGTCCTCATACAACAGAAGATACAGGCGAGGTTTTCGGCTTCAGCTTTGTGTACAGCGGCAACTTCCTTGCACAGGTCGAGGTTTCCACCTACGAGATGACACGAGTTATGATGGGAATCAATCCACAGGGATTTTCCTGGGAGCTTTCCAGAGATGAGGAATTCCAGACTCCGGAGGTCGTTATGGTATACAGCGATAAGGGCTTAAACGGAATGAGCCAGGCTTACCACAGACTGTACCGTGACCGCCTGATGCGCGGAAAATGGAGAAATCATGCACGCCCGATCCTTCTTAATAACTGGGAGGCAACCTATTTTGATTTTGATGAGGAAAAAATCCTTAATATTGCAAAAAAAGCCAAAGAGGTTGGGGTAGAGCTTTTCGTTCTGGATGACGGATGGTTCGGAACCAGAAACGATGATTACCAGGGCCTTGGCGACTGGTTCGTAAATAAGAATAAGCTTCCAAACGGAATTTCCGGACTTTCCCGCAAGATCGAGGAGATGGGCCTGAAATTTGGCCTCTGGGTAGAGCTTGAGATGGTAAACAAGAACAGCGACTGCTACAGAGCACATCCGGACTGGCTCATCGGAGCACCGGACCGTTTTGAGTCCCACTCAAGACATCAGCACGTTCTTGATTTTTCCAGATCTGAGGTTGTGGATTTTATTTATGATTCCATCTCCAAGGTTATCGAGGAATCTTCCATTTCCTACATTAAATGGGATATGAACCGCTACATGTCCGAGCCTTTCAGCCGCGGCGCATCTGCAGCAGATCAGGGCAAGACTATGCATAAATATATCCTTGGTGTATATGAGCTGTATACAAGACTGACAGAGAGATTCCCTGACATCCTCTTTGAATCCTGCGCAAGCGGCGGAGCAAGATTTGATCCGGGAATGCTGTATTTTGCACCACAGACATGGACCAGTGATGATACCGATGCAGCAGAGAGAGAAAAAATCCAGTACGGTACCTCCTTTGTTTATCCGATCGTCAGCATGGGATCTCATGTATCAGCAGTACCGAATCATCAGCTGCACCGTACCACACCGCTTTCCACAAGAGCAAATGTGGCATATTTCGGAACCTTTGGCTATGAGCTGGATCTGAACCTTTTAAGTGCCAAAGAGATCGAAGAGGTAAAGGCACAGGTGGAATTCATGAAGGAACATCGTGACCTGATCCAGGTGGAGGGTGATTTCTACCGTATCTTAAGCCCGTTCGAAGGAAATGATACTGCATGGATGGTTGTTTCCAGAGACAAAAAGCAGGCAGTTGCCGGATACTATGAAAGACTGAACAAGGTCAATGCTTCCTGGATGCGTCTGCGCTTCAAGGGTCTTGACGAGGATCAGCTTTACAAAGTAAAATGGGAAGATAAGTGCCTGAAAGCTTACGGAAATGAGCTGATGTATGCAGGAATCCCGGTTGATCGTGACTACTGCAATAAGACAAACGGTGATTTCCATTCTGTATTGTATACAATTGAAGCAGAGGACTGATTTCTGTAAATGATGGAATAAAAATTATCTGCAGAAAAACATCCGCCTGACCAGAAAAATAACAGGCCGCCGGATATGGCGGCCTGTTATTGGGTGGCGAAGCAGCTCACAGGCGGAAACATAATATATGACATCAGGGAGGTGACAAGTTGCTTCACACAGTTGGTTTTACAAGCTCGGACAGCTTTAAATGTCTGGAGAATTTAAAGAAAGGTGCGGTGGATCTCTGTCTTACTTATTGTGGGTGGGAAAAATGCGATCCGGGACATCGATTTGGACCAAATAAAAGGATCTCTCATGTACTTCATATCGTGGAATCCGGAACCGGGGTTTTTGAGATGGATGGCCATCAGTATCATCTGACAGGTGGAGAAGCATTTCTGATCCCATCCAGTGTGGAGGCCTGGTATGAGGCAGACATGGACAATCCCTGGACATATCGCTGGGTAGGATTTGAGGGAATGACTGCGGAGGAAGTGATCCATGTAAGCGGCTTCAGCCGGGAAAATCCGGTCCGAAGGATCCACTGCATGGAAAATGCTGCAAAATATATTGATGCAATGGTCCAGACCAACAAGCTCGTTTTTGAAAATGAACTGAAACGGAACGGACTTCTGATGCTTCTTTTTTCTGACCTGATCACAGATAACCGGGATGCATGTCTGAGAGAAGGCAAGCTTCTCCCATCCCACAGATATCCAAATTCCGTTTATGTGGAGCATGCAGTGGATTACATTGCAGCTAACTTTGACAAGCGGCTGAAGATCAATGAGCTGGCAGACCGCATTGGCGTCAACCGGAGCTATCTTACCAGCTCGTTTAAAAAAAGCCTCGGATGCTCGCCGCAGGAATATCTTATGAATCTTCGCATCGAGAAGGCAAAGACTCTTCTGAAAAATGGAGGTATTCAGGTCAGTGAAGTAGCTGCAAAAGTAGGGTATGGAGATCCGCTGGCTTTTTCCAAGGTATTCAAGGCAAGAACAGGAAGAAGTCCGAGAGAATACAAGGAAGAAAAGAGAAGACTTGTAGTGAAGGGAAAGAAGGGCGATTATATGGAATCTGAGTCCTGATAACTGGCAGTACCTTTTGTTGCTGGCAGACCTTTGTAATAAAAAATAACAGCTCTCTGTCCGAATCAGGATATATATGATCCTGGTATCGGATGGAGAGTTTTTGCATTATGGAAAATTACTTTGCAATGTTTCGAAAACATAAAAAAGCATAAAAACGAATGGAAGTAAATTTTATAGGAAATATGTTTTATAGGAAATTTCTGAACTGTATCAGTAAACGGGCATTTATATTTCATGCAACAAAACAACAATTATTGACATCAAAGTACATATTTTAAAGATGCTTCCGGTAGTATCATAAAACCATAATAATAACGAAGCGGGGCTGCGCCGCAGAATCAGCAGAAAATCAGGATTTTTGCCAAGAACAGAAAAATCTGTCACAGAAAAATCCAAAAAGACAGGCAGGAGGAACGAACATGATCAAAATTACATTTATGGGAGCAGGAAGCACGGTTTTCGCAAGAAATGTACTTGGAGACTGTATGTGCACACCGGCACTTCGCGAAAGCGAGATCGCACTTTATGACATCGATGAGAAGAGACTGGAGGATTCCAGAATTATCCTAAGTGCCATCAACCACAACGTAAATGAGGACCGCGCAGTGATCAAAACATATCTCGGTGCCGAGAACCGTAAAGATGCACTTCGCGATGCAGACTTCGTAGTCAATGCCATTCAGGTAGGCGGTTATGAGCCATGTACAGTAACAGACTTTGAGATCCCGAAGAAATACGGCATCAAACAGACCATCGCAGATACTCTGGGAATTGGCGGAATCATGCGTGCACTTCGTACCATTCCGGTTCTGGAAGAGTTTGCACGGGACATGGAAGAAGTATGCCCGAACACTCTGTTCCTGAATTACTCCAATCCGATGGCAATGCTCACCGGTTATATGCAGCGTTTCACAAAGATTCGTACAGTAGGTCTTTGCCACAGTGTTCAGGTCTGCTCCCAGAAGCTTCTTGAGGGAATGGGAATGGAAGACAAACTTGAGGGACGTACCGAGCTGATCGCAGGTATCAACCACATGGCATGGCTTCTTGAGATTCATGACAAAGATGGAAATGACCTGTACCCGGAGATCCGCAGAATTGCAGAGGAGAAGAATACTTCCGGTGAGAAACATGAGGATATGGTACGTTATGAGTACATCCGTCATCTTGGCTACTACTGCACAGAGTCCAGTGAGCACAATGCAGAGTATAATCCGTTCTTCATTAAATCCAAATATCCGGAGATGATCGAGGAGTTCAATATTCCGCTTGACGAATATCCGAGAAGATGTATCAAACAGATCGAGGGCTGGGAAAAAGAGCGCGAGGATATCCTCAAGGATGGCAAGATCGGCCATGAGAGAAGTAAAGAGTATGCTTCTTATATCATGGAGGCTGTTGTTACAAACACACCGTACAAGATCGGTGGAAATGTTCTTAACAACGGTTACATCGATAACCTTCCGTCGGATGCCTGCGTAGAGGTTCCATGCTATATCGACGGAACCGGTGTACATCCGGTAAAAGTGGGCAAGCTTCCTACACAGCTGGCAGCTATGAACTCATCCAATGTCAGCCCGCAGCTCCTTGCTATTGAGGCAGCAGTGACCAAAGACCGCCAGAAAATCTATCAGGCAGCCATGATGGACCCGCACACAGGTGCAGAGCTGAACATCAAAGACATCCAGGCAATGTGTGATGAGCTGATCGAGGCACATGGGGATTATATGAAGATGTACCGCTAAATATAAAGTACATCAGGGGACTGGAGAATAGTTTTAACAAATATGGAGAAGGCGTTTTTTCTGAACAAAGACAGCAAGGCGGAGCAAAAGGCCCGCTTTACGATAAGGCAGAAACGTTGAGATAAAAAAGCAGTATATACAGGCCGGAACACCAAATTGGGGAAGGTGTTCCGGCCTTTTTTATATGGAACTTTTGTTAAATAATAAAAAACAACTTGTTCGTATGTATATACAAGTTATAAAATGATTACAGATGAAAATATAAATGTCCGTTTTACATCCGATGTTTGAAGGAAGAATAATACAAACGAAGGGAGGAGCTTATGGCAGAAAACGGAAAAGCAAAATATTATGCACTGATGGAAGAAATGAAAACAGACATTCTTTCCGGAAAGATCCGTCCGGGTGAGAAGCTTCCCTCTGAAAACCAGCTCAGTGTACGCTATGGGCTGAGCAGGCATACGGTGCGAAAGGCTCTGGGGATCCTGGCAGGAGATGGATACATAGAATCCTTTCAGGGAAAAGGAACCTTCTGTGCGGATGTGCTCCGTCAGATTCACGGGACCGGAAACATCGCAGTGGTGACTACATATATCTCGGATTATATTTTTCCAAGGCTGATCCAGGGAATCGATGAGGTGCTGTCCGATAACGGGTACAGTATCATCCTGAAAAATACAGGAAACAGCCGCCAGAAGGAGGCAAGATTCCTGGAAGAGCTGATCAGCAAGGGAATTGACGGACTGATCATCGAACCCAGCAAAAGTGAGTTGTTGTGCAGACATGTAAGCCTGTACGAAACACTGGACAAGTATCAGATCCCCTATATTTTTATCCAGGGACTGTATACGGAGATGCAGGAAAAGCCCCACATCCTCATGGATGACGCAGGAGGCGGTTATCTTGTGACAAAACATCTCCTGGACTCCGGCAGGCGCAACATCGCGGGATTTTTCAAGGCAGATGACCGTCAGGGAATCGAACGGCATAAGGGCTATGTGAAGGCTTTGCAGGAGCATGAAATTGCCTATGATCCGGATAAGGTGGTCTGGTTTCACACCGAGGACCGGCGAAAAAAGCCGGCTCTTATGGTCCGGAACATGGTCCGACAGAACAGCTTTCCGGATGGGATCGTGTGCTACAACGACCAGATTGCTGTCCAGGTCATGGAAGAACTGGAACGTCAGGGTAAAAAAATCCCGGAGGATGTTGCGGTGACCGGTTATGACAATTCGCTGTACGCAAGACAGGGGCAGGGAATCACTACTATCACCCATCCCCAGGAAAAACTGGGTGAGATGGCAGCAAAGCTTCTCCTGGAAAAATTAAGTGGCGTGCCGGACGAAGAGAGTAAGGTGGAACGGCTGATCCGGCCGGAGCTGATCGTACGGGGCAGCAGTGTGAAGACAGGAATATGAACACAAATGCATGAGGGCAGAGAGATAATCACTTATCAGATAATGAAACATGACATATTTTACAGAGAACTTTATAACATTTCAGAAGGCTGGACACATGTTGGAAACAGAAATGTGTTACAGATTTTCAGGAATGTTATGCATATTATATAATTTTATATTTCAAGGAGGAATTTTCACATGAAAACAGGAAGAGATTACAAATTCTGGTTTTGCACAGGTTCACAGGATCTTTACGGAGATGAATGTCTCCGCAAGGTAGCCGAGCATTCAAAGATCATCGTAGAGGAACTGAATAAATCCGGTGTACTTCCGTTTGAGGTTGTATGGAAACCAACGCTGATCACAAATGAGCTGATCCGTAAAACCTTTAATGATGCCAATGCAGATGAAAACTGTGCCGGCGTGATCGCGTGGATGCATACATTTTCCCCGGCAAAATCCTGGATCCTTGGCCTTAAAGAGTATCGCAAACCGCTGTGCCATCTTCATACACAGTTCAATGTGGAAATCCCCTATGATACCATTGATATGGACTTTATGAATGAGAACCAGTCCGCACACGGCGGCCGTGAGTTTGGCCATATGGTAACCCGCATGGGAATCGAGAGAAAAGTCATTGCAGGACACTGGGCAGACAAAAAGGTCCAGGAGCGTCTGGCATCCTGGATGCGTACTGCAGTTGGTATCATGGAGAGCAGCCATATCCGTGTATGCCGTGTAGCCGACAATATGAGAAACGTAGCTGTAACAGAGGGCGATAAGGTTGAGGCTCAGATGAAATTCGGATGGGAGATCGATGCTTATCCGGTTAACGAGATCGCAGAATATGTTCAGGATGTAAGCCAGGGAGATATTGATGTTCTGGTAGAAGAATATTATAATAAATACGATATGATTCTGGATGGACGTGACCCTGAGGAATTTAAGAAGCATGTAGCAGTCCAGGCAGGGATCGAGATCGGTTTTGAGCGCTTCCTCGAGGAGAAAAACTATCAGGCTATCGTAACACACTTTGGTGATCTGGGCTCCCTGAAGCAGCTTCCGGGACTTGCAATCCAGCGACTGATGGAAAAAGGCTATGGCTTCGGTGGCGAGGGTGACTGGAAAACAGCAGCTATGGTTCGCCTGATGAAGATCATGGCAGCAGGCAAAAAGGACGCCAGGGGTACTTCTTTTATGGAGGACTACACTTATAACCTAGTACCTGGTAAAGAGGGAATCCTTGAGGCACATATGCTGGAGGTTTGCCCATCCGTTGCTGATGGCAAGGTCAGCATGCGTGTATGCCCGCTTTCCATGGGAGATCGTGAAGATCCTGCAAGACTGGTATTTACTTCTAAGACAGGTCCTGGAATCGCAACATCCCTGGTTGACCTTGGCGACCGTTTCCGTCTGCTGATCAATGAGGTTGAGTGTAAGAAAACAGAGAAGCCGATGCCTGCACTTCCGGTAGGTACTGCATTCTGGACACCGAAGCCGGATCTTTCCACAGCAGCAGAAGCATGGATCCTTGCCGGCGGCGCACATCACACTGCATTTACCTATGACCTTACTGCAGAGCAGATGGGTGACTGGGCAGCAGCTATGGGTATTGAAGCGGTTTATATTGATGGCGATACAACGATCTGGAATCTGCAGAATGAGCTGAGATGGAACAGCATGTATTTCAGCAAATAATATGGGAGGTTTTTTACAATGGGAGTAAATGAGGCAAAAACAGCAATTCTTGAGAATCGCACGGCTCTTGGTATTGAGTTTGGTTCCACAAGGATCAAGGCAGTTCTGGTGGACGATAAGAACCAGCCCATCGCATCCGGAGCCTATGAATGGGAGAACCAGTATGTGGATGGTATCTGGACATACAGCCTGGAGGAGATCTGGAAAGGTCTCCAGGGCAGTTACCAGGATATGGCAGAAGATGTTCAGAAAAAATATGGGATGGAGCTTACAAGTGTAGGTGCTTTTGGTGTCAGTGCCATGATGCATGGATATATGCCGTTTAACAAAGCGGGAGAGCTGATGGTTCCGTTCCGTACCTGGAGAAACAACATCACAGGGGAAGCTTCTGAAAAGCTGGCAGAGCTTTTCCATTACAATATCCCTCAGAGATGGAGCATTGCCCACCTGTATCAGGCAATCCTTAATGGTGAGGAGCATGTAAAAGACATCGATTACATCACCACTCTGGAGGCCTATGTACACTGGAAACTTACCGGAAAAAGAGTTCTTGGTATCGGCGATGCGGCAGGTATGTTCCCGATCGACAGCGAGACAAAGGACTATAACGAAGAGATGGTGCAGAAGTTCGATGAGCTGATCGCGCCTTATGGATTCCCATGGAAACTCCGCGATATTATGCCGAAAGCTCTGGTGGCAGGCCAGGATGCCGGAGTTCTCACAGAGGAAGGTGCGAAGCTTCTGGATATAAGCGGAAAGCTGAAAGCCGGAATCCCCATGTGTCCGCCTGAGGGAGACGCAGGAACCGGTATGGTTGCCACAAACAGTGTCCGTCAGCGTACCGGAAATGTTTCTGCAGGAACATCCGTATTTGCCATGATTGTCCTGGAAAAGGCTCTTTCCAAACCGTACAAAGAGATTGATATGGTCACCACTCCGGCAGGAGATCCGGTTGCCATGGCACATTCCAACAACTGTACTTCGGATCTGAACGCATGGGTAAATGTGTTTAAGGAATTTGCGGAAGCCATGGGTATGAAAGTGGATATGAACAAACTGTTCGGAACTCTTTATAACAAAGCCCTGGAAGGGGATCCGGACTGTGGTGGACTTCTTTCCTACTGTTATTTCTCCGGCGAGCATATGACCAGTTTTGAAGAGGGACGTCCACTGTTTGTACGTTCTCCTGAGAGTAAATTTACACTGGCAAACTTTATGAGAAACAATCTTTACACCTGCCTTGGTGCCATGCGTGTAGGTCTGGATATCCTTCTCAATCAGGAGCATGTAAAGATTGATAAGCTTCTGGGACACGGCGGCCTCTTTAAGACAAAGGGTGTTGGCCAGCAGATCCTTGCAGATGCGGTAAATGCGCCGGTATCCGTAATGTCCACAGCAGGAGAAGGCGGAGCCTGGGGAATTGCGCTTCTGGCTTCTTATATGATCAACAAAAAAGACGGCGAAGACCTTGCGGATTTCCTGGATGAAAATGTCTTCAAAGGAAACGAAGGCAGCACACTTGCACCGGAAGCCGAAGGTGTAAAAGGATTCAACGCATTTATGGACCGATATATGAAGGGTCTTGGAATTGAGCGTGCGGCAGTAGAGGCGAAGATCTGGTAAAGAGAAGAACGGATTGAAATGAGAAGGTCAGTTTTTCTGACGGAATGTAAAAGAATGAGAGATTGGTCATGAGCTACGTAACAAATGCGGATTGCGAATATCCGTTTGACAAAGGAAGAAAAATGAAACGGACAGATCAGGAAAAGTGATCGCCATCATCCACCGCCTCAATGATGTGGAAGACAAGTGGGTGGCAGTTCCGGAGGATAAGACCATGACAGCAGAGGAGATCATGGAACAGGTCCGGTTTCAGGAGCAGTATTTTGAGACGGAGATAGAAATGCTGTAATAAGAAAAATGTAAAAGGGGGAGCAGCCATGGTCAACCATGTGACTGCTCCCCTTTGTGATACAAAAATTACAGTCTGGCTGCCAGTTTCTTAACCTCTTCCAGCTGCGGACAGACTTTCATGCTGCCTTTTTCCAGCATATTGGGAACTGTGACAATACCCATATCTTCCCATTTCAGATAAGAGGTCATGGCCTTGTACTGAGCGATGGCTGCATCAAAGACATGATCTGCGCCTGCATCCAGGAGCAGAGCTGTTTTGTGGAACGGAAATCCGATACTTCCCCATGCATACATACGGTCAATTACGGTTTTCAGCTGTGCGGTGATATCAAACCAGTAAACTGGTGATGCAAATACCAGAAGGTCGGTATCAGAAAGCTCCGCAAAAACCTTCTTCATATCATCATCCTGTACACATTTGCCCTCATGGGAGTAGCAGTATTTGCAGTCCATGCATCCGCGGATATGTAAATTTGCAATGTTCAGAACAGTTGCTGTATGACCGTTTTCCTGAGCAGCTTTTGCAAAGGTATCGGCCATGATCTGTGTGTTGCCGTTGTGGCGCGGACTGCCGTTTAAGATTGTGATCTTCATTAGAAATCCCTCCAGTTATAATTATTGATATGGGACCATTGTAACATAAAAATAATGGAGCGCAAAGAAAGCTTTTCTATGTCCAATGTGCAGAGTGCAGGGAGGAAAGAGGTTCTTTTTATAGAAATTTATTGAAAATATTTCTCCATAATGTTATCATTGGACACGAAAAACACAGAAAAAACGAGAAAACATAAGGCTGTTATGTAGGTATCTACAATATGGTCTGAAGCAGCCGGTGAGAGTGTCAGAAAACAAAAGCAATGGGTGGCAGAATGTTTGATGACCAGGGCTATACAGGAGGAGAAAAACAATGAAATTAACCATGCTTGGAACAGGTAACGCACTGGTAACAGAATGCTACAATACATGTTTCGTGCTCAGCGATGAGTACGGCCATTTTCTGGTTGACGGAGGCGGCGGAAATACTGTACTTTCCCAGCTGAAGAAGGCAGGTATTGACCTGATGGATGTCCATGAGATCTTCGTTACACATAAGCACGTAGACCATATCATGGGAATCGTCTGGGTGATCCGCATCATCTGCCAGAATATGAAAAAAGGTACTTACCAGGGCGAGGCGAATATCTATGCCCATGATGAGGTGATCGGACTTCTGAAAGACATGGCCTTTAAGCTTCTGAATAAAAAGGAGACACAGTACATTGGTGACAGACTTCACCTGATCGAAGTAAAAGACGGTGAGGAGAGAACGATCCTCAATAAGAAAGTGACCTTCTTTGACATCGGTTCCACCAAGGCAAAACAGTTCGGATTCCAGATGATCTACGACGGTGGCAAGGTACTTACCTGTTGTGGCGATGAGCCATACAACGAGTGCGAGGAGAAATACGCCAAAGGCAGCGACTGGATGTTCCACGAAGCATTCTGCCTGTACGGACAGCGTGATATCTTCAATCCTTATGAGAAACATCACTCCACAGTCAAGGATGCCAGCGAGCTTGCTGAAAATCTTGGCGTGAAAAACCTTGTACTGTATCATACAGAGGATAAGAACATTAAGAAACGTAAAGAACTCTACGGCGCAGAAGGCAGAGAGTATTATCACGGAAATCTGTTTATTCCGGATGATCTTGATGTGATCGAAATGTGATAATTGTAAAAAAGGAAGGATCGGAAGCGTGGCATATGCTGCATTTCCGGTCCTATTTTATATCATGGAAAATTATTTCGTAATGTTCCAATGACATAAAAGAGTCCTCCAGGAAGAAGTCTTTCCTGTTCTGTAAAAATTTTGTGGAAGATAATTTTACGAAAAGCTTATGAGCCGGATAGATCGTCCGGATATACTTACAAATTTCATAGTGTATCCATCAGAAAGAAAATGCTTGTAGGACAAAAAGGTATCGTTTACAATAATACACAAATAATATTTTACAAATTACGAGGTGACAGAACATATGCCAGCAACAGACAATATCACACTTGAAGAAAAATACAGAAAACTCCAGGAGATCCTTCGTTCCCTTGGAAGCGTAGCCGTAGCCTTTTCCGGCGGTGTAGACTCCACGTTTCTTCTGAAAGCCGCACAGGAAACACTTGGCGACAGGGCCATGGCCATTACTGCCTGTCCCTGTTCCTTTACTGACAGAGAGCTGAAAGAAACAGAGGATTTTTGCCAGGAAAATCATATCCGACAGGAGATCTGTAAGATCAACGAATTCGACATTCCAGGCTTCCGCCAGAACCCGCCGGACCGTTGCTACATCTGCAAAAAAGCCATCTTCACCAAACTCTGGGAAGCAGCAAAATCCCACCATATGAACATGATCGTGGAAGGCTCCAATATGGATGACCTGGGAGATTACCGTCCTGGAAAAAGAGCCATTCAGGAGCTTGGGGTCCGAAGTCCTCTCCAGGAGGCCGGCCTCTATAAAGAAGAGATTCGCAAGCTGTCAAAGGGCATGAACCTTCCAACCTGGAACAAGCCATCCTTTGCCTGCCTTGCTTCCAGATTTGTATACGGTGAGACCATCACCGAGGAAAAACTTCACATGGTAGACCAGGCCGAGCAGTTTCTCATGGATCTGGGATTCCATCAGTTCCGTGTCCGTATCCACGGTACCATGGCAAGGATCGAGGTTCCGGAAGAAGATATCCTGAAAATTGCAGATAATGAAACAAGAACAAAGATCACAGAGAAATTCCGCACATTGGGATTTTCTTACGTGACTCTGGATCTTCAGGGCTTCCGTTCCGGAAGTATGAATGAAACACTGGGAAAATAAGTATCAGAAAATAAAATAATCCCCCGGAAATACCGCGCGAGAAGTATTTCGGGGGGATTGCTGCACGAATAGAACCGGAGGCTCCGTTACTGTGTTCAAATCTCAATTTTCGGATTGAGAATATCTGTCTGCCAGGCTGTATATCTTACATATAATCCTTCAGCACATTATGATCCCGGAGCACCTTTTCAACCACAGTACCCTTTACAACATTGAGAAGTGGTTTTTTCAGTGCATTCAGAGGTCCGGGCAGCTGGATCTCAAGAGGAGATTTTCCATCCATCAGCTTCACGCTGCTGTCAAGAAGCTCACGGATATCATAAACGCTTCCCCATACTTCCGGAACACCACGGTCTACACCAAAAAGTCCATATACAGCTTCCATTGCGGTACGTACGGAATATTCTGTTGTGAATATGGTATCACGTGGAGTCTCTGCAAACTGACCCAGGAATGCGAAGTTTACGCATCCATCCGGGATAACATCCGGGCGGTCACCTTTGGCGCGGGGCATAAAGAATGCAGTGATATACGGCATCATAGTCGGAACGCAGACAGCACTGTTTTCAGCCATGTCGTCGATCTGATCTACCGGAACACCCAGGTGGTACAGCCACTCAGCGGTAATTTCCTTACCGGTACATTCTTTCATCGGTTTTTTGATATAGTCACCAGGAACATCGGTGAACAGTCCGTATACCCATACGCAGACTTTCTTCGGATCCTGCTCCTTGAACTGTCCCTGACGGTTGATGGTCCAGCTTAAGAGCCATTTGGAATCCTGGCAGCTTACGATACCGCCGGTAACAACCTTGCCGGAACGCGGGTCACGCTGGCAGATATTGGTGATATACGGGATGATGCGGTCATCCAGAGTCGTGATGGTAGCAGATTCCCAGTTTGTTTTGGAAATATCAGAGCAGAATTTTTCCGGATGTCCGAAGGACGGATCCTGGGCTGCGATATTTTTCCACAGGGACCATACGCCGCTGGTGCGGACTTCTGCGTCACCGTTTGGAGCATGATTCTGGTCGCCATAGATGGTGCCTTCTGTACAGCTTCCGTTTGTGACAAAAACATAATCATTTTCAGTAAGAAGAATGCCCTGTTCCACACCTTTTACCTTACATTCAATGGCGGAGGCGATCTTTTTGCCATCCTTGAAATCAAAGATCACGTTTGTGACCTCGGTATTAAACTGGAAGTCAACACCTGCATCCTCCAGATATTTTTTCATAGGAAGGATCAGGGATTCATACTGATTGTACTTGGTGAACTTCAGGGCACTGAAATCCGGAAGGCCTGCAATGTGATGGATGAAGCGCTGGAAGTAAAGCTTCATCTCCAGAGCACTGTGCCAGTTCTCAAATGCGAACATGGTCCTCCAGTACAGCCAGAAAGTGGAATCAAACACTTCATCATCGAAAACATCCTCGATAGTTTTGTCGTAAAGATCCTCATCCTTTGTCATAAACAGCTTCATGATTTCCATGCAGCCCTTCTGGCTTAAGTTAAATTTTCCGTCGGTATGAGCGTCCTGCCCACGGTTAACGGTTGCACGGCACAGAGAATAATTGGGGTCATGCTTATTCAGCCAGTAAAATTCGTCCAGAACAGAAGCACCTGGCTTTTCGAGGGAAGGAATGCTGTGGAAAAGATCCCAGAGACATTCGAAATGATTTTCCATCTCACGGCCGCCACGCATGATATAACCTCTGGACGGATCAAAAATTCCATCGCAGGCACCGCCGGCAATGTCCATGGCTTCCAGGATGTGGATATGGTCCCCGGGCATCTGTGCATCTCTGACCAGGAAGCAGGCAGCTGCCAGGGAAGCAAGGCCGCTTCCTACGATGTAAGCATGTTTGTCATCCACACCTTCCGGCTTCTCCGGACGGGCAAAAGCTTCATAGTTACCGTTGGAATAATAGATCCCCTTGCCGTTTTTGGCATATTTTCCACGTTCGGTATTGCGGTAGTTCTCGGTAGTTTCCTTTACATGGAAAGTTTCCTCTTCATTGATCTCTTTTGTTTTTTTCATCAGCATGGCTGCGCCGGCTCCGGCTGCCGCAAGTGCTGCAAGTCCCATGAATCCTTTTTTATCTGACATATGACATCCACCTTTCGTAAATGAGATACCTGTTTGTATCGGATTAACTGTTCTTTGTTGCTGTTGAGGCTATGATAGCCCATCCGGAAAAAAGATTCTATTTACAAAACACCGGAAATGTTCAGTTTTTTATCATTATGCCTGTTTTGATAAGTTTTTATTCTGTACGCACACCGGCAGTTTTGTTTTTTGCGGCAAAATTGTGGATGGCATTGTCGATACATCCATACAGTGCAGTTGCGGTGTCATCCACGATTCCGTGGTAATCTTCGCGCATGCCATTTTTGATCCAGTCCAGCATAATGCCTACAAAGCTGTATTTATAGAGATCTGCGATAAAAATTTTCTGCTCTTCTGTAATGAGGATGTCTTTTGATTTCTCAGTTACCACACCCATCAGCAGATCACAGGTGAGCGCAAACAGATAATTCTCGATCTGTTCCCGTCCAACGCTGCGGTATACATTTAAGATGAACGGTTTGTTTTCCATTACGGCATCAAAGATCTGAAGAAGTCCCTCATGCCAGGTAGAAGAAGTTTTTTTGCCCTGGAGGGCGATCCTGGCATCCTCCAGACAACTCCACTCCACAAGATCGTAGATATCTTTGAAATGATAATAAAAAGTCATGCGGCTGATCCCGCAGTCTGTAGTCAGGTCGTTGATGGTGATCTTATCTAAAGGCTTCTTAAGAAGCAGACGTTTCAGGGATTCTTCCAGAGCAAGTTTGGTTGCGTTTGTCATGTCTTGCGGCCTCCTTTGGCAATGTTATAGTTACTAATATAACATGAAAGTGCACAGAAAATCCATGTTAAACAGTGACTTTTCTGTGAAATTATGATAAACTGAACCTGGAATATTTTGTGGAACAGAACGGAGTGTACTATGAAGAAAAAATCAGTTTGTATCCTGCTGATCTTTGCTGCCGTGATAGTACTTACTTATGTGACAGGAGAATCCTATTACAGAGGAATCAGTGAAAAAGCAGGGTTGGATAAACAGGAAGAGAAAATATATAAATACCAGTACGACATGATCGTGGACAGTCCCGATTCCCAGTTCTGGCAGGCAGTATATGACAGTGCGAAGAAAAAAGCAGCTCCTAATAATGTACTGATTGAGATCATGGGGCCGGACAGGGAAACATCCTATGATAAACTTGATTATATGAATATGAGCATTGCGGCCAAGGCGGATGGTATTATCCTGCAGTATAATGGAGAAGCCGGTCTGGAAGAAGCGATCAATACTGCAGTAAGAAACGGAATACCGGTGGTTACAGTCATGAGTGATGCGGTGCACAGCCGCCGCCAGAGCTTTGTGGGAGTCAGCGATTATCAGCTTGGCATGGCTTACGGGGAAATTGTTGCCAAATACGTGGATGAGAACACGAAGAATATCCTGATCCTGCAGAAACGGGACATTGATGATATGAACGAAAGTCAGATATACACTCAGATCAGCAATGCGGTGAAGATGGCAGCTGGTTCTGAGGATATTGAGATCAAGGGAAGGAATCTTCTGTCAACAGGAACCTTTGAAACAGAGGAGGCAGTTACTGATATTTTTCAGCAGAAGCGGAATGTTCCGGATATCCTTGTGTGTATGGATGAGGAGACAACGGAGTGTGCAAGACAGGCAATTCTGGATTTCAACCTTGCAGGAAAAGTGAAGATCATTGGTTATTATACATCTGAGGATATTCTGGCGGCAGTTGAAAAAGGTGTTATTTCAGTTACCTGTGATGTGGACACGACCCAGCTGGGACAGTACAGTGTGGAGGCAGTTACCAGCTATATAGAAGATGGAAGAACCAATTCTTTCTACAACGTAGACATTAATTTTCTTGACAGAACAGCAGTGGAGAAGATGAGGAGGGAGGCAGTCACAGATGAAAAAGATTCGTTGGAGTGACTTTTCTCTTGTAAGCAAGATCATGATCGAGGTTGGCGTGCTGGCAGTTTTACTGTTCAGCATCAACATGCTGTTTTATGCGCGGATCAACAACTCCATGCATGAGATGGATGATGTGTATGCCAGCAATGCCCAGATCACAGAGCTTGGGCAGGTTTTTGACGATGTGCAGGACAGTATGTACCAGTATCTGAAGGTAAAAAACTCTCAGGCACTGATGGATTATTATCAGAATGAGGCGAAATACAGGCAGGAGCTGGAGAAGTTAAATGAACGGAATATTGATGATTCCGTAAAACTTCTGGAGAAGAAGATACGTAAGATGTCGGAATCATATCTTTCCTGTACCGCAGGAACTGTAGCTGCCAAGAGAGGCAGGAATGTGGAGAAATATAAGCAGGAATATGATGAAAGTCTGGAGCTTTACAGTTATATCCAGAGTTCTATGGATGAGCTGAACAAGCAGCTTTTTAAAGAAAATTCCCAGACTTATGCAGCTCTCCGGGCGGTTATGAGATATCTGGAGATCAGTAATATGATGATCATGCTTCTGGTGGTGATCTGTGGAATGTTCCTTCTGATCATGGCAACAAGGGAGATGTTCCTGCCGCTGACTAATATGGCAGAAACTGCACAGCTGGTAGGTCAGGGGAATTTTAATGTAAAGATGCCCCCAGCAGATTCCAGGGATGAGCTTGGAACGGTAACAAGAGCCTTTAATACCATGGTGGATAATCTTGGTCTTTACATTGCCAGGACAAAGGCCAGCATGGAAAAAGAACAGCAGATGATAGAGAGGGAGCTTTTGATGGAAACACATCTCAAGGAGGCACAGCTTAAGTATCTCCAGTCTCAGATTAATCCGCATTTCCTTTTTAATTCCCTGAATGCAGGAGTACAGCTTGCAATGATGGAGGATGCAGAAAAAACCAGTATCTTTGTGGAAAAGATGGCAGATTTTTTTCGCTACAATGTAAAGAAGGGTGAGGAAGATGCCACACTGGAGGAAGAACTGGAGGCTGTGGACAATTACATTTATATTCTGAATGTACGGTTTGCCGGGGACATCCATTTTTCAAAAAAAGTGGAATGTGATGTGGAAAATGTACGTGTTCCCAGTATGATCCTGCAGCCGGTTGTGGAAAACGCAGTCAATCATGGAATCCGGAATATAGATTGGGAAGGACATATTGATCTCAGTGTGGAGAGATGGAACGACCATATTGAGATCAGTGTTCGGGATAACGGACTGGGCATGACCGGAGAACAGATACAAAGAGTACTGTCAAAAAAAGTCCACAGCAGTTCAGGCGAGGGTGATTCCACGGGAATCGGAATGAATAATGTGATCAGCCGTCTGGAACTGTATTATGAGCGGGACGGATTAATGGAAATATACAGTGAAGGTGAAGGAATGGGAACAGAGGTAGTGATCAATATTCCTCTGGAGAGGAGCGAAAAAAATGTACAGAATCCTGATTGCTGATGATGAGGGGATCATGCTGGAATCCCTGAAAAATATTATAAGTTCCAACTATGGAAATGAATGTGAGATCCATACAGCCAAGACAGGCCGTGTGGTTGTGGAGGAGGCGGAGAAATATCCGCCGGATATCTGCTTTATGGACATTCAGATGCCGGGCTTAAGTGGAATCCAGGCAATCCGGGAAATTCAGAAATTTAACAGATCTGTGGTCTTTGTGATCATTACAGCCTATGATAAATTTAATTATGCCAAGGAAGCGGTAAATCTTGGAGTTATGGAATTTCTTACCAAGCCGGTAAACAAAAAGGTGATTCTGGAAATATGCTCCAAAGCTATGGAAAAGGTAGATTCTACAAGACAGAAGCGAAGCGATGATCTCCGTATCCGTGAAAAGCTGGAGACAGTTGTGCCCATGATTGAGAGCGGATATATCAATAATATTCTTCTGCAGGATGATTTTCAGACATATCAGGATAATTACAGGGAGCTTCTGGATATCCGGGAAGAATATGGATATATGATCGTGGCTGAATTCGGGGATTCCACGGAAAATGGCGTTCTTACCAATGCGGTGGGGGCCAGTGTGAAGGCAAACAAATTTTATTCCACATTCCGGGAAATCGCTCAGGGATTTTTTGAATGTCTGGTAGGACCCATTATGGGAAACCGTATTGTACTGCTTGTTCCATACCGTAATTCCAGGGAGTCCTATGAGGAACGTGTGGAGGTTGTAACAAGAACCAGAAACATGGTACATAAGCTGGAAAGCAGGATCGACAGTAAATTTCGCTGTGGTATCGGCCGGGTGAAGGAGATGGGAAGCACCATGAAAGAATCCTTCAAGGAGGCCATGATCGCACTTCGGGAAAGCACCAGCCATGTTATACATATTGAGGATGTTCCGGCTGCACAGAAATATGACGGCGAATATCCAAGAGATTTGGAACGTCGCTATGAAAAGCGGGTGATGGATAAGGATGTGGCAGGAGCTTTAAGCTGTGCCGAGGAATTTATCCGGTGGATGGAGAAGCAGCCGGGAGTAGATCTGGAGGACATGCGCATCAAGATCCTGGAGCTTGTGATGGGAGTGGAAAAAAAGGCCTTTTTTGCAGGTACCGTGAAATATGCGATCAGCTGCCGCAGAAATTATATTCATGAGATCCAGGAATATACAGATATAGAAGGAATGAAAAAATGGTTCCTGGGCAAAACATCAGAAATCTGCAGTAACATGGAAAGTGCAAGGGAAAAAGAAGCGGTTTCTATTATCGAAAAAGCAAAGTCCTATATTCGGGACAATTACAAAAAAGATATTTCACTGGATGAGGTGTCACGGGAGGTGGATATCAGCCCTTATTATTTCAGCAAGCTTTTTAAGCAGGAGACCGGAGGAAATTTTATCGAGTATCTTACAGAAGTGCGGCTTCGGAATGCAAGAGAACTTCTCAAGGATTCAGGGCTTTCCATCAAGGAGATCTGTGCGGAATCCGGATACAGCGACCCCAATTATTTCAGCAGGATATTCAAGAAATACGAAGGCGTGACACCAAGTGAATTCAGAGAGAAGTTGAGGTAGACAATATGAGCGGGGGGAAAATGATTAGGAAGCTGTTGATCTTGCTGTGTCTGTTGACATTGATGCTGAATGGCTGCGCTTCCGAAAAAACAAAGCAGACAGCTGCACAGGAAAACGATACAGAGGAAGACAGTGGTGAAAAGAAAATTCAGATCGGTCTTACAGTGGATTCTTTTGTTATTGAGAGGTGGATTCGTGACAGGGATGTATTCGTGGCAACAGCAAGGGAGCTGGGAGCGGAAGTGAATGTTCAGGATGCGGGAGCAGATACAAAAGAGCAGATCAGCCAGATTGACTATTTTATCAAGAAGCATATGGACGTGATCGTGATCATTGCCAGAGACTGCAAAGCATTATCTGAGGCTGTGGAGCGTGCCCACAATGCAGGAATCAGGGTGATCTCCTATGACCGCATGGTAAATGATGCGGATACAGACATGTATATTTCCTTTGATAACCGGAAAGTCGGAGAGATCATGGCACAGTCCATGATGGAAGCGATCCCTGATGGCGGAAAGATTTTTATGATCCAGGGCTCTGCTTCAGATAACAATGTGGACATGGTAAAAGAGGGATTTGAAGACACTCTGAAAAACAGTGATCTGAAGGTAGTTTACGAAGCCAACTGTGAGGGCTGGATCGCAGAGCTGGCAGCAGATTATGTGGAGGAAGCACTGGAAGAGTATCCTGATGTAAAGGGAATCATGTGCGGAAATGATGATATTGCCAGCCAGGTGATACAGATTCTTGCGGAAAACCAGCTTGCCGGACAGGTGATCGTGGTAGGCCAGGATGGTGATCTGGCTGCATGTCAGCGTATTGTGGAAGGAACCCAGTACATGACAGCATTTAAATCTATCGAAGATCTGGCACGCCAGGCAGCTGAATATGCGGTGAAGATGGCAGAAGAGGGAAAGATTCCGTCAGATGTGACAGATACCATGAGCGATGGAAGCTATGATATCCCGGCGAAGGTGCTGGAACCGGTTGCCGTTACAAGGGATAATATTGATGAGGTGATCATTGACGGCGGTTTCCACAGACGAGATGAAGTATATCTCAATATAGATTACGATACAGAGTAATGCAGAACAGATTGCATACCGGCATATATGTGGCAGTGAAATTCTGCAAGTAATGTGGCAGTGTATCCATATGCGCAATAATACACAATTATGACAAAAATCAATAGCAGATTTTTGGTGCAAAAATGTCTTGCCTGATGCAGGGCATTTTTCTTTTGCAAAAAAATGTCTCTGTCCTTGCCAACTATGTCCAGACAGTCCTGTGTTATAGTAACATCATCAAAGGAAACGTGATTCCAAAAACAAATAATGAAACGGAGGATTTTACAATGAAAAGAAAAATGGTATCTGCACTTCTTTGCGCAACAATGGTAGCTGGTATGGTGGTAGTTCCGGCAGCAACAGCACAGGCAGCAGACAAGAAACTGATCGGTGTTACCATGCCGACCAAGGATCTCCAGAGATGGAACCAGGATGGCGATAACATGAAGAAAGAGCTGGAGGCAGCAGGATATGAGGTAGACCTTCAGTATGCATCCAATGATGTAAGCACACAGGTTTCCCAGCTTGAGAACCAGGTAGCAAACGGATGTGACCTTCTGGTTGTGGCATCCATCGATGGAAGCAGCCTTGGCGAGCCTCTGAAACAGGCCAAAGAAAAAGGAATTCCGGTTATCTCTTATGACCGTCTTCTTATGAATTCCGATGCAGTAACCTATTATGCAACATTTGATAACTACAAAGTAGGTCAGAAACAGGGCGAGTACCTGGTAGATGCACTGGATCTTGACAATCAGGACGGACCATTCAATATTGAGCTGTTCACAGGAGATCCTGGCGATAACAACTGTAACTTCTTCTTCGGTGGTGCAATGGATGTTCTCCAGAAATACATCGATGACGGTAAGCTGGTAGTAAAATCCGGTCAGACAGAGTTCGAGCAGGTTGCTACAGCTAACTGGGACAGTGCAAAAGCACAGGATAGAATGGATACTATCATCGCAGGTAACTACTCTGACGGAACAAACCTTGACGCAGTTCTCTGCTCCAACGATTCCACAGCCCTTGGTGTTGAGAATGCACTGGCAGCTTCCTACACAGGAGAATATCCGATCATTACTGGTCAGGACTGTGACACACCAAACGTTAAGAACCTTGTAGCCGGAAAACAGGCAATGTCTGTATTCAAAGATACAAGAGCTCTTGCATCTGCAGTAGTAAAAATGGTTGACTCCATCATGAAAGGTGAGGAGCCGGAAGTGAACGATACAAAATCCTATGATAACGGAACCGGTGTCATCCCGACATACCTTTGCGATCCGGTTGTTGTTACAACAGATAACTACAAAGAGATCCTGATCGACTCCGGATACTACACAGAGGATCAGATCAAATAATCAGAATTTTTAAGAAAGAAATTTATCACATGCAGGCGGGGAATATAACCGCCTGCATGAACAGTGGAAAGGGAGGGAAATTGAGTTGGCTAAGATACTTCTGGAAATGAAAAATATCACCAAAACTTTCCCAGGTGTAAAGGCACTGGATAATGTTAATCTCCAGGTCGAGGAAGGCGAGATCCACGCACTGGTAGGTGAAAACGGTGCCGGTAAATCTACATTGATGAATGTATTAAGTGGTATTTATCCGTACGGTTCGTATGAAGGAAATATTATTTATGATGGTGAGATCTGTAAGTTTAACACTATCAAAGACAGTGAACATAAAGGAATTGTAATCATCCACCAGGAACTTGCTCTGATCCCGTACATGACCATCGGGGAGAACATGTATCTGGGTAATGAAAGAGGCAAAAGCTTTTCCATCAACTGGAATGAAACTTATGGAGAAGCAGATAAATATTTGAAAATAGTAGGACTGGAGGAATCCTCCAGAACTTTGATCAAGGATATTGGTGTAGGTAAGCAGCAGTTGGTTGAGATCGCAAAGGCACTTGCAAAGAATGCAAAGCTGCTCATTCTGGATGAGCCTACCGCATCACTGAATGAAGATGACTCCAAAGCTCTTCTGGATCTTCTTCTGAAATTCAAGAAGCAGGGAATGACCTCTATCATCATTTCCCATAAATTAAATGAAATCTCCTATGTAGCAGATAAGATCACAGTTATCCGAGATGGATCTACCATTGAAACACTGGATAAAAAGAAAGACGATTTTTCTGAGCAGAGGATCATTCAGGGAATGGTTGGACGTGAGATGACAGATCGGTTCCCGAAACGTCCAAATGTAAAGATCGGCGATGTTTCCATGGAGATTAAAAACTGGAATGTTTATCATCCGCTGTATACAGAACGTAAGGTGGTAAATAACGTATCCTTTAAAGTACATAAAGGAGAGGTTGTCGGTATTTCAGGACTGATGGGAGCAGGACGTACAGAACTGGCTATGAGTATTTTTGGCAAGAGCTATGGAACTAAAATTTCTGGACAGGTGTTCATGAACGGAAAAGAAGTGAAGCTGAATACAGTTCAGGAAGCCATCGACAACAAGCTTGCTTATGTTACAGAGGATCGAAAAGGAAACGGGCTGATCCTTTCCAAGTCCATAAAGATGAACACTACGCTTGCAAACATGTCTGGTATCAGTAATGGAAAAGTGATCGATACGGATAAAGAATACGCAGTTGCTGAGGAATACAGGAAGAAACTGAAAACCAAGTGTCCGACAGTTGAGCAGAATGTCGGAAACCTGAGCGGTGGTAATCAGCAGAAGGTCCTTCTTGCAAAATGGATGTTTGCAGAGCCGGATATTCTGATCTTGGATGAACCTACAAGAGGTATTGACGTAGGAGCCAAATATGAAATCTACTGTATCATCAATGACCTGGTCGCAGCAGGAAAATCTGTGATCATGATCTCTTCTGAGCTTCCGGAAGTGCTTGGAATGTCAGACAGAATCTATATCATGAACGAGGGCAGATTCGTAGGAGAGGTAAGTGGTGAGGAAGCTACATCTGAGCTGATCATGTCCAGGATCGTGAAGTCAGGTAAAGGAGAGTAAGAAGATGGAGAAAAAGATTAGTTTTTCAGAAATATTAAAAAAATATACCATGGTCATTGTTCTGGTATTTGTTGTGATCATGTTTTCTGTGAACACAAAGGGCGTTATGCTTCTTCCGCAGAATGTAAATAACCTGGTAGCCCAGAATGCATATGTATTTATTCTTGCAACCGGTATGCTGTTCTGTATTTTAACAGGTGGTAACATCGATCTGTCAGTTGGTTCTGTTGTATGCTTTGTTGCTGCTGTCGGTGGTAAGATGATGGTTCTCAACAGTATGAACCCGTATCTCACTATGATCGTGATGCTTCTTGTGGGTATTGCCATTGGTGCATGGCAGGGATTCTGGATCGCTTATGTACGAATTCCTCCATTTATTGTTACTCTGGCAGGTATGCTTGCTTTTCGTGGCCTTTCCAACGTAGTTCTGGAAGGACAGACCCTGGCCCCGATGCCGGATGCTTATCTGGCTCTGTTCAATAACTATATTCCGGACTTCCTTGGTGGAGGTGAAGGATTTAACAGAACATGTTTCGTAGTTGGCATTATTGTCTGCATCGTCTATGTTGCACTTGTTATGAAAAACCGTGCAGACCGTGCAAAAAAAGGCTACAGTGTTGAGTCTTTCGGTGGTGTTGCAGTGAAGATGGTTCTGATCTGTGTAGTTGTTCTTGCATTCATGTTCAGACTTGCTCAGTACAAAGGTATCCCGAATTCTCTTCTCTGGGTTGCAGTGATCATCGCGATCTATACATACATTGCTTCCAAGACTACAACAGGCCGTTATTTCTACGCAGTTGGTGGTAATGAGAAGGCAACAAAGCTTTCCGGTATTGATACGAACAAAGTTTATTTCCTTGCTTACTTGAACATGGGTCTTCTGGCTGCTATCGCAGGTATGGTGACAATGGCCAGATTGAATTCTTCCAACCCGCAGGCTGGTACAAACTTTGAGATGGATGCGATCGGTGCTTGTTTTATTGGTGGTGCTTCTGCTTATGGTGGTACCGGTACAGTTCCTGGTGTTATCATTGGTGCACTTCTGATGGGTGTTCTGAATCTTGGTATGAGTATCATGGGTATTGACCAGAATATCCAGAAGGTTGTTAAAGGTATGGTTCTTCTGGCAGCGGTTATCTTCGATGTTGTCAGCAAGAGAAAATCTTTTATCGTAAAATAATAATAGTCAGCGAATCAGGACAGCAGGTTTTCGGAGTGATCCGGAACCTGCTGTTTTTGGGTGTATATACTGTTGTTTTATGTAAGGTTATTTTGTTACTGTTCACTGGTCAATGTCATTTAGTTAATTTTCAAGGTTAGATCTTATACATGAGGTCTAACCTCTTTTTTAGTTTTTCCCTAAATAGGGGTTGACACTTCAACTCAAATGTGCGGCCGCTCTCACTACTGATTGGTTTTTAGAAGTAGTGAGAGCGGCCCTTGTAGTTAAAGAAGCATCTGCACGATGCAAATACAACTACAAGGAGATTTTTTTATGCTACAAAACCAAATCAAAACCATATTTAAAAGGGCACTGAAAAAGTCTGATTCTAAAAAAGAATTGGGCTTTTTTGTGAAAATTTCGGTCGCCCGGCAAAGGAACCAGAAATGATGTTTAAACTGCTTTTCCTGAAAAAACTGTACGATCTTTCTGACGAAGCCCTGATTAGCAGCGCCCAGACGGACATGGCATATAAATTTTTCCTTGACCTGGAACCAGAAGCAAAAATGATAGATCCCAGTCTTCTCACAAAATTCAGAAAAACTCGTATTACAGAAGATATTCTGGAAGAAATGTTAAAAGAAACCATTCAACAGGCTTTGGATAAAAATCTGATCAAATCGGGAACCATTATCGTTGATTCCACCCATACAATTGCTTCTGTCTGGGCAAAATCTCCAACGCAGATTCTGCGGGATATGAGCAAACAACTTCGGAAAGAGGTTTATAAAACAGCTTTTGAATTATCAGAGCGATTTCCTGAGAAACCCTCTTTGGAAGCAGGACTGGATGAAGAAATTGCCTATACTAGGGAACTACTCCAGGTTCTGGAGGAAGGAATAAAATCCTGTGGAAATAAAAAGATACAGAAACTTTCTCATGAAATGAAAGAACTACTAGAAGATGAGCGGCTCAAAGAGATCCGATCCAAAGATGATAAAGATGCACGGTTTGGACATAAAACGGCAACCAGTACGTTCTATGGATATAAGAATCATCTTGCGATGACTGAAGAACGTCTCATTGCGGGGATCACTGTAACAGATGGAGGAGCACCAGATGGGCAGGAATTACCAAAACTGATAGAAAACGCGAAGGAAAATGGAATAAAAGTTACAGAAGTTATAGGCGATATGGCATATGTCAGTGATGACAATCTGGAAGTCTGCGGAAAAGAGATTACATTGATTGCCAGAACCAATACAGCAGTAGCTGCTGCAGCAAACGGGAACCTTGAGGAAGGTTTCTGCTTTAATAAAGATGCTGGGATGCTGCAGTGTCCTGCCGGAGAGCTTTCCACGCGTGTAGAAAAAAGAACGGCAAAAAATGGGAATACTTATTTAAGATATATATTTAGCAAAGTAACGTGTCGGAAATGTCCCCAAAGAGAAAAATGCCGTGTAGGAAGATCAAACGCTAAAACAAGAAGCTACAGTATCACGCAAGCAAGCGAGAAAAATCTTGAAAGGCTTAAATTTGAAGAAAGCGAATATTTTCAGGAGCGAATGAAGATTCGGCACAGGATAGAAGAAAAGAATGGAGAACTAAAGGAAGCTCACGGTTTGCGTAAAGCAGATTCGAGAGGTTTATTTGCTATGCATCTGCAAATGTATTTTACGGCATTTACAGCAAATGTAAAACGAATAGTAAGATTAGATGAGCTGGCTATGGAGTAAACCATAGCTTTTTATGATTTTCCTAAGTAAAGATTTGAAAATAATATAAAAGAAAAACTTCCACTTAAGAAGAAATGGAAGTTTTTCAGTGCCCTTCAAATACAAGGGGTGTGGCACTTTTATCTGCATACACGAAACATAGTAATGTTTTATCTCCGCTTACTTTTTTTCTGAATTCCTTTCATTTTCCGTTTTGTTATGAATTGATAGTCTGTTCTGAATCCACAGGTTTCGTGGAGATCGTCAGTGATTTTCTGACGTTCATATACCGGCATGAAACCCTGTTTTTCTACATCTGCAAATTTTATGTCTTTTAAAATATGGAGCAATTGTTCTGTAGTATAAGTTCCTTTCAAAGCGCGGTTTAATAACCGGATTTGTATAGGACTGAGTGATATAAAAGGACTCGGAATTTTTTGATTTTGATGTTGTTATACGCACAATAATTACCGCTTCCACTGTTATAGTACATATCACTAAATATTACTATATAATAAAAATAAAAATTTGACAAAAAAATAAGCCTGTTTCAAGGCTTTGCGGTACTTTTTTGAATTTCAATGTGTCAAACTCCCGTGTAACAAGAAAATAAAAAAATATAAAGTTTTAGTTGTTGCCCGTTATCTTTTCTGATATAATAAGTCCAAATCTTAATACTCTGCCGTGATAAAATGTGAAACTGTCACGAAGGAGGCTAAAAGGAGAAACTACAAATGAAAGAAAAGAAAGAACGGGCCAAACGTCTGCCCACTTTTGCGGAATCGATCACACCGATCGTCGCAATGCTCCTGATCCTTACCATCGGAAAAGGCGTATTCGGCTACAGCACAGAGCCGCTTCTGATCATGGTAGCTGCAATCGCAGCATTTATCGCGTTCCGTGTAGGCATTACCTGGGATGAGATGATGGATGAGATCTGCACCAAGATTGCAAAGGGCATGCCTGCCATCCTGATTCTTGTATGTGTTGGCGCTATGGTTGGTACCTGGATGGCATCCGGTACCATTCCGATGATGATTTATTACGGCGTCCAGATCGTAAACCCGAAATTCATGCTGGTTACCGCGTTCCTGATCGAGGCAGTGGTTTCGGTTGTTACCGGTACCTCCTGGGGTTCCGTTGCAACCATGGGTGTTGCCCTGATGGGAATCGCAAGCGCCCTTGGCGTATCCCTTCCGGCTACTGCAGGCGCCTGCATCGCAGGTTCCTACTTTGGTGACAAGATGTCTCCGCTGTCCGATACCACAAACCTGGCTCCGATCGCGGCAGGCAGCACACTGTATGAGCATATCGGACATATGTTCTACACCACTGTCCCAGCAACCATCGTTTCCCTGGTGGTATATGCCATTGTTGGTATGAACGCAGATGTAAGCGCAGATATTACTTCTGACACCGTTACTACTTTATTAAGCCAGCTTTCTTCCATGTACAGCTGGAACCTGCTGATCATCATTCCGGTAGTGATCGTGCTGGGCGGCTCCCTGCTTCAGAAGCCAACCATTCCGGTTATGCTTCTTTCTACTTTTGTAGCAGGCTTGGAGAGTGTCTTCATTCAGCACGTAGCGTTAGGAGATGTGTTAAAGGCAACCGTAAACGGTTTTGATGTATCCATGATCCACCGTGCAGGATTTGACACCGAGACCTGTTCCGAGGCCGTAACCAAGCTGTTAAACCGCGGCGGTATGAACGGCATTATGAGCACCACACTTCTGGTATTCTGCGCATTCTGCTTCGCAGGTATCATGAGCCGGGCTGGCTGTCTGGATGTGGTACTCCAGAAGATCTTAAGCGTGGCAAAGAGTACCGGTGCGCTGATCACCGCAACCGTTGCAGCCTGCATTACCATGGCACTGACCACCGGTAACTCTTACCTTGCCATTCTGATTCCGGGCGAGATGTTCCGTGACGCTTACAAAGAGCGCGGGCTTGCGGCAAAGAACCTGTCCAGAACCCTTGAGGATGCCGGTACCGTAGTTGTACCGCTGATCCCGTGGTCCGCAGCAGGTGCTTACATGGCTTCCACCCTTGGCGTAGAGACTTTGGATTACCTTCCATGGGCAATCCTGTGCTACACCGGCTGGATTTTTGCAATCATCTGGGGCTTTACCGGATTTGGTATTGCCAAGCTCGATGATGAGAAGAAAAAGGAGAACTAAATACGATGTCCAGAGTGCTTTTGATTAAAAACGCGAATCTGTATGATCCGGATCCAAAAGGAATCCGTGATATCCTGATCGTAGATGAAAAAGTATTTTCTGTGGCAGAACACATCGATCCACCGGAACTTTCTGCTCCGGTGGAAGTTGTTTCTGCAGATGGAAAAATGGTAATTCCTGGTTATGTGGACCAGCATGTTCATGTGATTGGCGGGGGCGGCGCAAAGCTTCTGGTTACACGGCTTTCTTCCCTGCATGAGGAAGTGCGTGATGCTGTAAAGGCAGGGGTTCCGGTGGAAAAAGCCATCCGCATCTGCGGGGAGAACCCGGCCAGAGCCAACGGATTATTCCCGAAAAAGGGCTGCATCCGTCCGGGCAGCGACGCGGATCTTGTGATCCTGGATGAGGAATTTCTGGTAGATACGGTATTTGTCCGTGGACAGAAAATGGTGGAGTATGGAAAAGCACTGGTAAAAGGCACCTTTGAGACAGACTGACAGAAGCTTTGAAATAGAAAAGCGGAAAAGAAAGAGACAGGAGAATTGACATTATGATCAAGTTACTGAAAAACGCGAATGTGTACGCACCGGAGAAACTGGGAAAGAAAGATATCCTTATTGAGGGGGAAAAAATCCTTCTGATGCAGGATACTATTGAGGGATATGAGGGACTTCCGGGAGTGGAAACCTATGATCTGGAGGGAAAGACCGTTGTTCCGGCTTACATTGACATGCACGTGCATATCACAGGCGGCGGCGGAGAGCAGGGGCCGGCATCCCGTGTACCGGAATCCCAGCTCAGTGAATTCTTCAAAAATGGTATTACCACGGTAGTCGGACTTCTGGGAACCGATGGCGTAACCCGCAGTGTGGAAAATCTGGTCGCAAAAGCTCGCGCCCTGACCGAAGAGGGCATGACCGTGTACACTCTGACCAGTTCCTATGGTTACCCGCCGACCACCCTGACCGGAAGTGTAGAGCGCGATATCATCCTGGTTCCACCGATGATCGGTGTGAAGGTAGCGGTATCGGACCACAGAAGCTCCAACCCAGGCGGAGAAGAGCTGATCGCGCTGGCTACTGCAGCGCGCAGAGCCGGCTTACTCAGCAATACCCCTGGCCTGGTAACCATGCACATGGGTGACGGAGAGGGAAGACTGGATCCGATTTTCTATGTGCTGGATCATTCCGACGTTCCAGCCAAGAACCTGCTGCCGACCCACATCTTACGCAATCCTGGACTGATTGATGCCGGCGCGGATCTGGTGCGCCGTGGCGGCTACATTGACTGCACCGCCGGCGCCGATGATGTGGAGGTCGAATCCGATGCTCTGAAGCTCTATGAGCTGTTGCACCGCGAAGATGTGAGCCTGGATCATGTAACCATGTCCAGTGACGCGTTCGGAAGCCAGCCGCGCTTCAACGAAGAGGGCGAGTGCATTGGCCTGACCTACGCGTCCCCGAAGTATCTGCACCGTACCATCCAGATCCTGGTAAGAGAGGGCATGCCGCTGGAGGATGCCTTACAGCTTCTGACCAGCACTCCGGCCGTACTCCTTGGCAAAGAAGGAATCAAGGGCTGTGTAGCGGAAGGCGCAGACGCAGACCTTCTGGTACTGGATGAGAATCTCAACATCAACAGCCTGTTTGCCCGCGGCAAGGTCGCTGTGTGGGAGCAGGAAGTGAAGATGAAGGGCAGATTCGAGCAGTAAGGAAAAACATACAGGAGAAGGACTGTGATTGACTTATTGGTGGTGCTTCTGCTTATGGTGGTACCGGTACAGTTCCTGGTGTTATCATTGGTGCACTTCTGATGGGTGTTCTGAATCTTGGCATGAGTATCATGGGTATTGACCAGAATATCCAGAAGGTTGTTAAAGGTATGGTTCTTCTGGCAGCGGTTATCTTCGATGTTGTCAGCAAGAGAAAATCTTTTATCGTAAAATAATAATAGTCAGCGAATCAGGACAGCAGGTTTTCGGAGTGATCCGGAACCTGCTGTTTTTGGGTGTATATACTGTTGTTTTATGT